>DLUN01000002.1:0-584 GCA_003444615.1 Syntrophomonas sp. | reverse complement strand
ATTTACTTTGCGGTAGAATCAGGAGACAAAGCTACTGCCAACACTCTGGTAGCCATCATAACTTTGTTCTGTTTCCTTCTCATACTCTGGGTTAATCGCTGGAACAGAAAATATACCATCAATAATACCAAGTAGGGGCGGGAGGGACACAGCATGTTGAAAGCATCCATACAAAGAAAATTGTGGCATTTTGACCTGAATGTCTCCTTCCAGGTAGAGGTGGGACAAATACTGGTCTTATGGGGTCCCTCCGGTGCCGGTAAAACTACTATTCTGGAGTGCCTGGCCGGCTTATGCACTCCCAACTCCGGAGAAATAGAGCTAAACGGCCGTATGCTGTTCAGTGCCCAGCACAGAATAAATCTTCCCAGCCGTCAGCGGGGCATCGGGTACTTGTTCCAAAACTATGCCCTGTTTCCCCATATGACAGTGGAGGATAATGTGCGTTTCGGACTGAAGGCTCAACGCATCAGTTCTCGTCAACAGAAGGTTTTTTATCAAGATCTCATGGATTCCTTCGGGGTGGGTCACCTACTGAAAAGATATCCTTCTCAGCTCTCCGGGGGCGAACAGCAGAGGGTAGC
>DLUN01000225.1:2062-3037 GCA_003444615.1 Syntrophomonas sp. | reverse complement strand
GAACAAGGTCAGGTAGTGGGCATTGTTTACGCACTGCAGACACAAACCTCCAGTAGCCAGGAGTCCAGACTGGCTCTGGCTATCCCCATAGCATATTTACCTGAACCCTGAGAAGCCTATCACAGATACCCTCAAATTATAATTGCCAAACTTTTCATAATATTTCCTTTTTTCAATTGACCTCTGTTCATTATTTGTTAAGATAGTAATTAGGAATTCCTTATTATGGTTAAGGAGGTAGAAATATGTCTGACCCCAATGTTGTTTCTCAGACTCCCCCCCAGCCTGATGCGGATGCTACGGCCGCTTTAATGGCCAAAATAGCCCGCATTCAAAGAATTCTTGGTTTTCTGGCTTACTGCCAACTGTTGTTAGCCTTGTTGTTCCTAGCCACCCCTTTTCTCCCAGCAACAATCGGTGTACCCGCCCATTCTTTCGGATTCATGCTCTTAGCCCCATTCCTGTTAGGTCTGGCCTACGCCGCCAATTTTGCCAAAAAGGATTTGTCCTACGCTAGAGTAGTCTTTCGCAACACAGCCATCTCTCAGATAGGCTTGCTGCTGGTGGCCTTGTATGGATACTTTACGGTTCCTTCAACATTTATTCTGGGAGTAGCCGCTATTGCTCTCATTTTGGGCGGTCTATGCTTGCTAGTTATTTACCAGGCATCAAAACAATAATAATATTAATAATTCCAAAGGCTCGAGCTAGTATCTCGAGCCTTTGTTTTTATTTTCAATAGGTTAGATATCCCAAAGTTGAAATAAGCCCTCCGGTTGGGAAAACTTAACTTTTTACACCTTCGTCACCTTCATCTTCGTTAAACTCTGCAGTCAAGGCGCGTAATTTTTCAGATGCTTCGGCAATACTCGCTGCCAGGCCTACAAAGCTTCTAAAGGTATTGAGCTGTTCTTGGGTAAGACTGCTCACCTGCTCCATACCAGCAGCAGACTGTTGTGTGCTGGCGGAAATGTT
>DLUN01000225.1:0-1809 GCA_003444615.1 Syntrophomonas sp. | reverse complement strand
TCTTGGGAGGCCTGCAGATTTGCTGATTTGGCCATCTCACCGGCAGATGTTTCTATATCTTTTATTATGTCGTTGATTAAGCCAGTTATAGTTTGGGCAGCAGATGCGGACTCTTCTGCTAGTTTTCTAACTTCTTCAGCTACAACCGCAAAACCTCGCCCAGCCTCTCCAGCTCGGGCTGCTTCAATAGCGGCATTTAAGGCTAAAAGGTTAGTCTGATCCGCGATACCCGTGATCAAGGCCACAATACCCTGTATTTGCTGGGACTGAGTTTTGAGCTTGTCGCTGGCATCTTGTACGGATGCCTGAGTTGCACTGTTCTGTTTCATTAAGCTCATGAGTTCGTTCATAGTCCCATGTCCGTCAGCGACAATATCTTTGAATTTACTAGACTGCTCAGTAACTTGTTGCACATTTATCCCCGCCTCTCCCAGGGCTTGAGTCATTTGCTGTATTACTTCAGCAGTGCGACCGGCATAAGCAGCCTCCTCCTCTACTGCTTTTGTCATCTCCTCCAATGTGGTGGCCACCATTTGAGCAGATTCATAACTTTGGGATGAGGAGTTTTGCAATTCATGGGCTGATGCGGCCAGTAAATCAGAGCGTTCCCTGATACCCACCGCAATTCTGTTAAGATGATGGGCTTTGAGGTCGGCTTCCTCCCGTCCTTGTTCGGCAATTCTCGTTAAATGTGCAGTAAAATAGGCCGCCAGAGCAGCCATAACCCCCATTAAAACTAAGTTAGCATATCTGATTAACAGCAGGTTGCTGTCCCCGATAATTTGCGGAAAAAGCAATATGGAAGCCGTATATAAAGCAATAATATAAAGAGCAGTAAATATTGAAAAGAAAAGTTCGCCATAGAATACGCTAGCTATGATAACCAGAATAAGACTGATGAAGGCTTCCGGTAACTGGGACACAATGACATTGTATATAGTGAGCATTATTCCCATCGAAATAATCAGTATATATTTGCTGGCGGGATGAAGTGCAAAGCGCTGGGTAATTACCCGTGTGGCTATATACATTACAACCGTAATCAACAGGCACGTCAAAATAACAGTGAGATTCAGATAGTCTTTGCCGGCAAAGTAGGCGGCGATGGTTGCCAGATAACCTACCATAATGGCTATGGCCGACGCCACTAGGATTAACCGGTTTCTGCGGATATAAAGCGCCTCCATACAAATTCCCCTTTTCCCCGAGTATTGAGTATTATGATAACGGATAATACGTTACTTCACAATATTTACTAGTACTTTATCGGTGGAAAAAAGGGCTTCAGTTCTGATAACTAAAGCCCTTTTATCATGCCGGTTATTCGATTACTGGACCCACTGTATTAGTACTTCTTGAAGCTGCTACTGGGAGCACCGCAGATGGGGCATTTTTCCGGAGCCTCATTTTCCGAAACATAGCCACATACGGGACACAGATGAAAACTTTCCGCAGCTATGTCACTACTCTTCTCCACAGCTTCGGCAGCCTTTAAAAACAGCTTTTCGTGGACTTTTTCCGCTTCATTGGCCAAGTGGAATATAGCCCGAGCAGCCTTAGCGTTTTCCTCCTCCGCCTCTTTTATAAACGGAGGATACATACTGCTATGTTCATAATTTTCCCCTTCTGCCGCCGCATGGAGATTTTCTAGGGTAGTCTTAACATTACCTGATAATTGGTATTGTTTAACGGCATGAATAGTCTCTGCTTCGGCCACAACCTCAAATAAACGGGCGACTTTTTCAAATCCATCTTTTCTAGCTTTGTCAGCAAAAGCCAAGTATTTACGATTGGCCTGGGACTCTCCAG
>DLUN01000193.1 GCA_003444615.1 Syntrophomonas sp. | reverse complement strand
AGAGTATCACGCCCGATATCTCCATATCCGTAGCCAGAAGATGATTGAAAATGTACTTCTCGAATTCTGTGCCGCCGGAAAGCATTTAACACCTTGACCTGATTATTGTAGGCAATATCTTCCAATTGGAGAAATATTTCATGTAAATCTTGTTCAGTGTTCCTTATTAACTCTGATGAATGCAAGGTTTGTTCCACCTTCCCTAGATTAAGTATTCACAAGTTCGGGATCGGGTAGGTCTGCTTCTTCAATGGTTACTAGTTCTTTACGCCGCAGTGGTTCCCGGTCCACGATACGCAGGGCTTGCAGGCGAATGGATTTCTCCACCAGATTACGAACATAGCGGGCATTGCCGCTGTGAGGATGCCTGTTGCGTACAAACTCCTGCAAATGGTTTTTGAGCTTCCAGCGCGCACTGCAGGTTAGTTCATAATCACGGTCCGCATACATCTGTATGGCAATAGACAAAAGTTCATCCACATCATAATCTGCAAAATCTATATGAATGGGAAATCGGGAGCGCAAACCCGGATTGGAACGCAAAAAACGTTCCATTTCATAAGAATACCCGGCCAGGATAATAACCAGATTATCCCGGTGGTCTTCCATAGCTTTAACCAAAGTTGCCACCGCCTCGCGCCCGAAGTCCTTTTCCCCGCCCTGAGCCAGAGTATAGGCTTCGTCAATAAACATAATCCCTCCCAGGGATTTTTTCAACATTTCCCGGGTTTTTTGTGCGGTATGACCGATATATTCTCCTACTAAATCAGCCCGCTCCACTTCTACCAGCTGACCTTTGCTTAAAATGCCGATATCCCTGAGGATGCGGCCTAATATGCGGGCTACTGTAGTCTTACCGGTGCCCGGATTACCTTTGAAAACCATATGCAGAGCATTAGGGCAAGCCTTAAGCTGCATTTGGCTGCGGCGGGACTGAATGAGGGAAAAGGCAGTAACTTCGGCAAGAATTCTTTTCACATCTTTCAACCCGATTAAGTTTTCTAATTCCTTAAAAGCGTCAGTTTTAGGAAAAGGATTAAGTTTTTCAGAGGTATAATCTGATTTATCAGCACTGCAGACATTATAGCGCATAGATATCTCCAAAAAAATCACCACTTCTTCATAGTCTAACTTAATATATGCCAAGTAGACAAAAGTGGTGATACCCCAAAAATCTTATCTCCTTCCTTATCATGCAGATCTATATCTGCTACAAAGCAAACCAATCTCTGTTGCTATTATACTAATAGCTAAAAAATCCGCTTTAGGTAAGCGGATTTTAATGAAGCCCATATAACAATTATCCATATCCATTCGAGTGAAAAGGGTTTCCCCCTATTTACCCCGGGATTTTTCAGATTCTATTCATCCTCATTCTTTGCATCCAGGTTTAAGTTGCCAATCGGTCGTATGGGTGCAACGGTAGAGATGGCATGTTTATAGACTAGTTGCTGCTTCTGTTCCATCTCCACGTTAACTGTGAAATTATCAAATCCCTTCACTATTCCCTTTATTTGAAATCCATTTACTAAGTAAATGGTTACCGGAATTTTTTCTTTTCGTACTTGATTTAAGAATGCATCCTGTAGATTAATCTGACCTTTGCCCATTAAAGCTATGCCCCCATTTCAATAGGTTCTTCACCTCAATAAATTCTACACCTTTGATAATAGTCCTTCCATGTGCGCACATATTTTTTCTGTCAGCTCCTCCGTAGAATGACTAGCCACATCAAACCAGGTGATTCTTTTGTCTCGCTTAAACCAGGTATATTGTCGTTTGGCATAGTTCCTAGTCTCCTTTTTGATGGCTTCAACCATTTCCCCATAGGTCATTAGTCCATCCAGATAATATAAAACCTGTTTATAGCCCAAAGCCTGCATGGCATTGTTATGTAGCCCGTAACCTCGTTCACGAAAGCTTTTTACTTCATCAATCAAACCCTTGCTCAACATGATATCGACTCGGTGATTAATACGCTGATACAGAAGTTCTCTTTCTAAATAGAGTCCCACTGGTGCCAGATTGTATGCATTGTACTCGCGTTTCTGCTGCTCAGAAAATGGTTTTCCCGTTAATTCATAAACTTCTAAGGCACGAATAATGCGCTTTTCATCCTGGGGACTAATACGCTGTGCATAGTCGGGGTCAACATCGATTAACTGTATATAAAGATGTTGCAAACCTTTTTCGGCAGCTTGACGCTGGAGTTTGCGCCGGATTCCCTTATGAGATTCCATAGGATAAAAACTGTAATTATCAACCACTGCCTGGTAATAAAGACCGGTACCACCAACCATTATCGGAATTCTATCCCGTTGGTTAATTTCATTTATTAATTCCTGGGCTAATGATTGATATTCAGCTACAGTGAAATAGTATTCAATATCTACAATATCGATGATATGGTGAGGAACTATGGCTTGTTCTTGAGGAGATACCTTGGCAGTACCGATATTCATACCGCGGTAAACCTGCATGGAGTCACAAGATATAATTTCCCCATTTATGCGCTGGGCAATTTTAATAGCTATTTCACTTTTCCCTACGGCCGTTGGCCCCACCAAAGCTGCCAGTTTCAGCAACTACTATCTCACCTCAATATTTGTTTACATATTCAACTTATGTTTATGATGCCATAAGCCACCTTATCTCGGGAGGTAGAGAGCACATTTTCGATACCCAATCGCTTAAACTCTTCCCCAAGTCCTCTTTCCTTAACCACCACCCGGCAGCGAGCCACACGACAGGCCTGTTGGATAGTGTTGTTTGATAAAGGTCTTGGATCCGCCAATTTGCGCAAGGGTGACAAGGGCTGACTCTTTAGGAGCGGTTGACGAAACATAGGATCAAAGTAGACCACATCAAAGGAATTGTCTTTCTGCTGTGATAAAAACATATTATGGTCTGAATTATATACTTGGATTCGGGTAATAGGCTCACTTAGCCAAGAAATATCACTGACAAAGCGGCGCATACCCCATTTAATAATGGCTGCGATTATTGGTGATGATTCTATACCAACTACCGTAGTCTGGGTAAAGTAAGCAGCTACTATCGCATCAGCTCCCAATCCCAGTGTACAGTCTAAAAAAGAATACCCTTCCTTTAATCCGCATGCTTTAATCATGGGGTCTTCCTGTTTCTTTTTGCGGTAAGCTCCAATACGAATCTTGGCCATGCTGGGATGAAAGAAAAACTGTTCATCCCCCATCTGCAAAACCGGTCCCTGTTCCTGCCATATTATTACTCCATCAGCTCCATTTTCCCGTAAAAGTTCACCCAGGCTTTTTCCGGAGCGCGGCACATAAGGCAAACCTATATCCGATAAAAATTCCTCCAATTCAGAGGAGCTAGATACCCCTGACAGCGGACTGGTGACAATTAAGTTCATGTACCATCCCCCATTGTTTAGGCCCGCTTAAAAACCTTTTCTAAATCATGGTGCCCGATCTTCATTAGGGTAGGTCTCCCGTGAGGACAATGCTGGTATTGCTCCTGCACCAGCAAATCATTGATTAGAATCTGCATTTCCGATGCAGACATAAAATCACCGGCTTTTATGGCTTTATGACAGGCCATACTGATCATAGCTTCTTCGCGAAAGTCCTTATAATTACCGTTATCCAGCAGCTCAATCAGGTCCATTAAAACCTGGGGTTCTTGCCCTTTAATCTGACTGGGTGCACGGCGTATTATCACTGATGAAAGTCCGGCACGATCATAGGAAAAACCTATTTGCTCCATTCTTTCCTTTTCCCTTTCCAATAATTCAACCTGACGAGTAGATATTTCCAACGAAACTGGGAACAATAGGTCATGGCCGGTAATCGCCTGCTGGTTCTCCTGTTTAAGGCGATTAAAGAGTATTCTTTCATGAGCGGCATGCTGATCAATTATCCATAAGCCTTCTTCTATTTCCACTAGAATGTAGGACTTCATAAGTTGCCCCAGTACTCTAGCTTCTGAGCTGAATCCCGGGCGGTTGTCAACAGAAAAGGTGGGTAAGGGTTCCCGGTAATCCAAAGAAGCCCCATTTGTTTCATTAAGCAGTAATTCTCCGGTTTCATAGTCAACCTGGTTGTATGAAGGTCGTGATAATGGCGGAGGGTAAGATACTTGATGTATACCAGCCAAGGCCGATCTGTCATGCCTGGACAAGTGATCAACTATCACCTGACGTATCAAGGAAAAAACCTGTTTTTCATCAGCAAAGCGGACTTCCCATTTCTGTGGATGTACATTAACATCCACTAAATTACCTGGTACCGATATATTTAATATTACTATGGGGTATTCGCGGGACAATAGCAAACCTTGGTAAGCCACATCAATAGCCCGGTACAACAGACTGCTGCGAATAGGCCGTTTGTTCACAAAAAATAACTGACCACGCCGGTTTTGGCGAGTAGTCTCGGGTGGAGAAATCATACCCTGCAGTGCGAATAACTCACCCTGATAGGATATGTCTAAAAGTGTCTTTACAAATTCGGCACCATATACTGCCACCGCCGCATCTCTGATGGAGCCATTACCGGGTGTCTTAAAGTATGTTTTGCGGTTGCTGCGCAAGGTAAAGGAAACCTCGGGCCAGGCCAAAGCATAACGAGATACCAGCTCATGGATATGGTTGCCTTCACTAACCGGACTTTTCAAGAATTTCCTGCGGGCGGGTGTGTTATAAAAAAGATTCCCCACCCTTACCCGGGTACCTGGGGGACAAGAAGCAGGTTCCAGTGATTGGAGCAATCCTCCTTCGTAACAGGCATATACCCCTGTCTGATCAGGTCTGCAAGTAAAAATATCCACACGGGATACCGAAGCAATGCTAGGCAAAGCTTCGCCTCTGAATCCCATAGTGGTGATATTATATAGATCGTTTTCCGCAGTGATTTTGCTGGTAGCATGGCGCATAAAAGCTTGAGGGAGGTCCTTTTCATCTATACCTTGACCATTGTCCTCCACCTCAATTATTTCTATACCACCTTGGGTAAAACTTATTTCAATACGGGAAGCTCCCGCATCCAGGGCATTATCTACCAGCTCCTTAACCACCGACGCAGGCCGCTCAATAACTTCTCCGGCAGCAATCTTATTGATCAAATGCTCATCCAACAGGTTTATGGTCATCTGAAGATCTCTTCCTCTTCCCTATCAGGATTAAAGCTTCTATATTCGCGCATGATACGATCTTGTAAATAAACGCGATCATAGCGATCATAACGTATTAAATCCTGATACATCTGGGCACCTTGATCATGACAGGATGAACAGCAGTTTATGGGAATAGAAATGCACATCACCCGGTAAAGTTTGCCGTTGCGATGCTGGGCAGTGGATTCAATAATGCGAAAACCGCAGCAGTCAGGACAATTACGCAGCCTGATGTGCTGTTCTTCATGAATGTAATCGGTATCATAAAATATGCGTTCATATTCACTGAAAAACTCCTGAACGGAACGACGGTTTTGCTCGATTTTATCTTGACGGTTTCTAAATCGATTCAACTGGGTATTTACTATTTTTTTAATTAGCTCCAGGTTACGAGGCGACTCAGAAAATTTCTCCCGGGCATAATCAGGTTCCCGCAGATTGCTATAATCCATTCCCGCCATGGCCATGATAATACCCATATTAATATAGGGTAAAGCTGTCTCCACCGAATAACCGCCCTCTAAAACCGCAATATCAGGTGATAATTTGCGATTCAACTCAGCATATCCCTGAGCCGTGAAGCGCATATCCGCTAAGGGATCAGTGTAGTGATTATCTTGACCGGCTGAATTTATTATTATTTCAGGCTTAAACTCCTCTAATAGGGGCATTACCAAGTTGTCAATAACATAATGAATGCCCCCATCAGTAGTTTTCGGCATCAACGGTATATTGATGGTGGTACCGTAAGCCAGCGGTCCCCCGGCTTCCTCCATAAACCCGCTACCGGGATATAATGTTCGTCCATCCTGGTGAAAAGACACAAACAAAACATCCGGATCATGGTAGTAAATCTCTTGGGTACCATCACCATGATGCACGTCCGTATCAATAATAGCCACCCTTTTGATGCCATATTTGTGACGCAGGTACTCGATCATAATAGCTTCATTATTAATATTGCAAAAGCCCCGGTTACCATGGCTTACACTCATGGCGTGGTGACCAGGAGGCCTTATAATGGCAAAACCATTTTTTATTTCCCCGTTCATATAAGCATCTGCCATAACTAGAGTTGAACCAGCCGCAATATAATGAGCCTCTAATAAATAAGCGTCCAGCTCAGGAACCGCAAAATGAACTGCAGCAATATCAATGGGTTCAGCTAATCGAGGTTTGTATTCTTTAATCTGCGGCAGATCCATGATTCCTTCCTCAAATAACTGGTCGCGGGTGTAGAGTAATCGTTCTTCTCGCTCCGGATGAGTGGGAGAAATAGCCCAGTCAAAAGCCGGGAAAAACAGTACTCCAGTTGGTTTCATTATTTCACCCCCTGATACTCTTGGATCAATCCAGGAGCGATTTGAATCCCGATGTCAAAAATACGTCCGGTTCGGTTCCATCCCCGGATTACATTAAACTGTTCTTCATGGAATACGTTATACTCATCCAAATAGGCTTCCATTCTCCGTTCCTTGCCCCATTTACGTAAGTATTTGACCGCCAGCTCCCGGGCATCGCTCAGTTGATATTTGACAATCTCATGGGTTTTTTCTACTACTCCGCCGGGCTCAACTGAACACAGAGACCTCTCTGTATCCAAATGCAAATAAACAGACAAGGTCGGTCGGGCCACAGCCGCTCCCAGGGCATTGGCTACATCTGAATAGTGATGTACGAAGGGCTCCACCCCAAGAAATTGAGCCACCCGGGGTATTATAAAATGAGCGGCGGCACCGATACCTACCACCCGGTCCAAGGTAAATTTCCGGCGATGGACCACCTCCCACACCCGGTAAGCCGGCTCATTTTCCCATTCCTTAAACATATCGTCAGTGGCCCTAACCAGAGTTTTAATTACATCATCAATGACTTGGTCACACATGCTATCCAGGTCCAGATGCGCCTGCTCCGCTATATTCTGTAGATAGTTTTTCGAGCGGTTTACATCACCCTGCTGCAAAGCCAGGCGATAATTGAAAACATCGGTAACAGTAGCAGCATCACCGCCGAAACAGGCAGCTGGCCCTTTTCTATCTGCTTGAATAGTAATACGGCCATCACTATATGCCAGCGGACTATCGCCTCCTATGGCAATGGAGCGCACCGATACTGCCTTTACATGGGTATAATGGTTCATCAATTGTGCTCCCCGTGAGGCTTGCAGAGGTAAGCCTTCTACCAGCAGAGCCAGGTCAGAAGTAGTCCCTCCAATATCTATTACCAGGGAGTTTTTATTATCCATGGTAAGAGCTAGAGCTCCCATAGTGCTGGCAGCTGGTCCGGAAAATATAGTTTCACAGGGGTAGTGCCGGGATATGTCTAAAGGTAAAGTTCCCCCATCGGCTTTAAGAATGTGGACTTCTATGTCAGCTCCTCTTTTTTGTAACGCTTTTTCCACTTCATCAACAAAATGCTGCCATTCCCTTGAAATCATAGCGGTAAAATAGGCCGTAGCTGCACGGCGGGGAAAGTTCAGCTGATTGGCAATATCACAGCTGAGAAACACCTCTAGATCGGGATATTCCTGTTTAAGAATATCAGCGGTCTGGCTTTCATGACTGCGGTTACGGTTGGAAAACTTACCAGCTATAGCGGCTCTTTTAATACCCATCTGTTTAAGTTTATCCGCCAAAGCTCTGATTTCGTTAACAGATATGGGTTCTATTTCCCGACCGCGAAAATCAATAGCGCCTGTGATAAAGAAGGTATCGGGTGATAATTGATAAGCATCATGAGGAAGGCCGTATCCAGGTATTAAAATCAGGGCGGTGCGTTTTCCTTTGCCCGTAGCCAATAAATTAGTTACCAAAGTAGTACTGAGAACAATTCTCTCCACTGTCTTTTCTTCAGGCACAACTGATAAAAGCTCATTGAGAACCTCCAGAATCACTCTATCTAGGTTATCATTGTCGGTGGGCCGTTTTACAGATTCTTTAATAACCCGGCCATCAAACAATACACCATCCGTAAAGGTTCCTCCCACATCAATGCCAATTAACAAAATTGCCACCTCCTACAGGTTGGGTCAGGACAGGCTCTCCTTCCATTCGTATAATAATGACAAAGCATTCCGAGGTGATAGTTCATCAAGTTCCAAAACCCGCAGCTTTTCAATAATAGGATTTTCCTCCGCAAATAAGCTGGGTTGCTCCATAAGTCCAGGCGGTTGTTTATTACCAGACTTGGTTTCCAGTTCACCCAGAATTTCCTGAGCCCGTTCGATGATATCCGGCCGCAGACCAGCTAATTGAGCAACATGTAAGCCGTAACTCTTATCAGCCCGGCCAGGC
This sequence comes from Syntrophomonas sp., assembly GCA_003444615.1. Lineage (GTDB taxonomy): Bacteria > Bacillota > Syntrophomonadia > Syntrophomonadales > Syntrophomonadaceae > DTU018. Next base: position 15,053 of record DLUN01000193.1, on the reverse strand, counting down.
AAAACCCTTTTTAGGAAAACCACACTGTCTCCAGAGTCCTGAACTGAAACCGATAGATTCACAACCCCTTCAAGGGCATCCTCCAGTTGAGTTAATTCATGATAATGAGTGGCAAATAGAGTACGCGCACCAATATTACTCACTATGTACTCAGAGACTGCCTGGGCTAGGCTCAATCCATCGTAAGTACTGGTACCCCGCCCGATTTCATCCAGAATAATCAGGCTGTCGGCCGTGGCATTATGGATGATATTAGCTACTTCCACCATTTCCACCATAAAGGTACTCTGACCAGCACTGAGATCATCTGAAGCTCCTACCCTAGTAAATAAACGGTCTACCAATCCTATATGAGCAAAATCAGCGGGAACGAAACTTCCCATTTGAGCCATTAATACCAGTAAAGCAACTTGCCGCAAATAGGTGCTCTTGCCGCCCATATTAGGTCCAGTAATAATAGCAAATCGAGCATCCTTTTGGTTTAGTTTAACATCGTTGGGAACAAAACGCGAATTTACCAGGTATTTTTCCACCATGGGGTGACGGGAGGCACGGGCGTTAATAACACCGCTGTTGTCAATTACCGGACGTACATAGTTATTGGCAAAGGCCGCTTCCGCCAGTGACAATAATACGTCCAGAACAGCTATTTGGTCTGCAGTTATTTGAAAACGATGTAAATAGAGCAGTAGTTCTTCCCGTATTTCACAAAACTTGGCATACTCCAAAGCAAAGAGTTTTTCTCTAGCTCCCAGTATACGCTCCTCATATTGCTTCAATTCATCACATATGAATCGTTCGGTGTTCACCAGGGTTTGTTTGCGATGATAGTCCTCAGGAACTAAATGCAGATTAGATTTGCTGATTTCTATGTAATAGCCAAACACCTTATTGTAAGCAACTTTTAAGTGTTTGATTCCCGTGCGCTCTTTTTCACGACTTTCAAAGGCAATGAGCCAGTCAGACCCTTCCTCTGATAATTGCCGCAGTTCATCGACTTCGGATGAGTACCCGTTCTTGATTATGTCTCCTTCACGTAATGACATAGGAGGATTATCGCTGATGGCCTTGTTGATAAGATCATGCATGTCTGGTAAAGTATCCAGCTCGGCAATTTCTTTAAGCAACTCGCAACTGGTTTCCCTCAGCATCCCTTTAATTAGCTCAGCCTTCTCCAAAGACTGTTTGGCCGCCACCATATCCCGGGGAGTAACTAACTGACTACCTATTTTACCTGCCAGGCGTTCCATGTCGTATACACCTTTTAAGGCTTCTCGCAAACTATCGCGCAGTACCATGTTTTCTTTTAATTCCTGTACGGCATCATGGCGTTTATTAATCGTCCGCCCATCTTTGAGAGGAAGTTCGATCCAATTCTTCAGTCGCCTTCTGCCCATGGAGGTACAGCAGTAATCCAGAATAGATAATAAAGAGCCCTCTCTTTTGCCATCTCTCAAGGTCTTGGTTAACTCTAAGTTACGGCGGGTGGCTGTATCCAGGTTTAAGTACTGGTCGCTGTAATGAATGCTTATAGCTTGCAGGTGATGAAGATAAGCATGGCAGGTCCTTTCAAAATAGCTAATGATAGCAGCTGCCGCACTAACCGCTAGGTTATAACTATCGTCAATACCGAACCCTTCCAGAGTAGCAACCTTAAAGTGGCGCTGCAAAATGTCGCAAGCCATACTATAGCTGCTAGGGAAATCGGTAGCAACTATCGACATATTGTTTAATTCAGCCTGCTCCTCTATCCATAGGGATGGTTGATTTTCATTTAAGAGACATTCGCTGGGGTTTAAGCGCATAATTTCAGCATAAAGCTGGCTGACTGCGTGTTCACCATTCCACTGGCAAACCTTGAATTCGCCAGTGGATATATCTGCAAAGGCCAATCCAGCCGAATCCTCATCAACGCTTACCGCTGCCAGGTAATTGGGCGCAGTTTCCGAAAGCATATTATCCTCAATAACAGTACCTGGAGTGATAACCCGCACCACTTCTCTCTTAACCAATCCCTTAGCTTCACGAGGATCCTCCACTTGTTCGCATATGGCTACCCGAAAACCGCGCGCTATCAGCTTAGCAATATAGTTGTGGGCTGAATGATGAGGAACCCCACACATAGGAACTCGACCAGCATTCCCAGCATCACGGGCAGTTAAAACTATTTCCAGTTCCCGGGAGGCGATTTGGGCATCTTCGAAAAACATTTCATAAAAGTCTCCCAGGCGAAAAAACAGTAAGGTGTCCGGATATTCATTTTTTATTTCTAGATATTGTTGCAGCATGGGAGTGTACTTGGACATACCTATAACCTCTCAAAAAGAAAGACTTAGATATCTAAGCCTTTCTATACAGTATTATTCTTCGTTGTTTCTTCCTTAACTGCAGCCTCCACCACAGCTGTCGCATGAGTCAGGACTGCAGCTTCCAGTGCCAGAAATAGCTTGGTTCATGGCAAAATAAACGGCTTGCATTAAATTGTCAAACTTTTCCTGGGCTTGAATTAATTCGTTTATAATACTATTGGCGATTAACTGCTGTTCTAAAATATTAATGTGATCCTCCTCAGCCTTGGTAACTAATAAACCGTCCTGGAATTTGTGCTCCAATTGGCTTTTGGCATCCTGGTATTTAATTAACAGGTCATAGGCACTTCTGTCCTGAGCCAGCTTCATTTGTAAAGCTTTCAGGCGATCAACTTCGTCTGATTCAGATACAGCCGTACCTAATTCAAAGGCCAACCGGATAATTTCTTCAGTAGTCAATATCTTTATCCTCCCAACTATGTGCAGAATCAGTGTCTGCAATTCTTCCATTATTCTAGCATGAATCGGTTAAGCAATTAAATTGTTTCCAAAAAAACTTTTGACTTAACTACTTTTTACTGCCGGCAGTACTTCCCCGAACAGTGAGAAAGATTTTCCTTCCACTATTCTTACGGGGATTATTTGCCCAATTAGATCTTCTGACCCTGGTATTATTACAACGCGATTGGTTCTGGTTCGGGACGTTAATTTGGTTTTATCGGTTTTGCTGGGTCCTTCCACCAACACCTCTTCCACTTTTCCCTCCAGTGATTGATTGATTTCCCGCGCTATACGGTACTGAACCAGATTTAGTTGGTTGAGCCGCGCCTTTTTAACTTCCAGGGGCACCTGATCGGTAAACTCGGCAGCTCTGGTACCACTTCGGGTTGAATACATGAAAGTAAAAGCAGCATCAAAGCGTACTTTTTCTACCATATCCAGAGTATCGGCAAAATCCTCATCCTCTTCTCCGGGAAAACCTACTATTAAATCACTGGTAATAGCCACACCAGGTATTCTTTCGCGTATGCGATTGGTTATTTCTAAATAATGCTCCCGGGTGTAACCCCGGTTCATACGCTTGAGAATCCGATTACTACCTGCCTGCAAAGGTACGTGTATATGCTCGCAAATCACCGGGTTACCAGCGATGGTATCTATTAACTTATCCGACATATCTTTAGGATGGGATGTGGTAAAGCGAACCCGGTCTATTCCCTCCACTCGAGCAGTCATTGCTAAGAGATCGGCAAAATCAATTTCCTCATCCAAACCCTTGCCATAAGAATTAACATTTTGCCCCAGCAGGGTTACCTCACGGTATCCCTGATCGGCTAACTCCTGGACCTCCTTTAATATGTCTGCCGAACGGCGACTCCTTTCCCGGCCTCGGGTATAAGGAACAATACAATAGCTGCAGAAATTATTGCACCCGTACATTATATTTACAAAAGCACTAATTCCAGGCCGCCGGACGGAGGGAAGGTTCTCCTCCACTTCACCTTCTTGGTCCCATACCTGAAACACTGGGGTCTTAGACTGCCTGGCTTGTTCAATCAAATATGGCAATTCGTGAATATTGTGGGTGCCAAATACCACATCTACTCCTATCTTTTTCAGACGGGCTTGGACCTCGGGAAGCTGAGCCATGCAGCCGCCAAAAGCAATAATCAAATCGGGATTGCGGCGTTTTAAGGCACTTATTTCTCCCAATTTTCCATATACTTTGTTTTCCGCTGAATGACGCACACTGCAGGTATTAAACAGTATTATGCTGGCCTCTTCCGGCTTATCCGTAGCACAATATCCCATGGCTTCTAAAAGGCCGTTCATGATTTCCGAATCACGGACATTCATCTGGCATCCATACGTCAATGTGAGGTAAGCCGGTGCTTTTTCAAGTTGTTGATCCACCTTGTCTTTATCACCTCGCGTCTATATATTATACCTTTTTTGCCCTAAAATATCTTTTGCCCATGAAAAAACCCGATCCATTATGGACCGGGCTGAATATTAGGAAAAGAGAAGTGGTCACATGGTCACTTTACTGGTGTTTTTCCATATACCCATTTTTTCAGCCTCTTTTACCAGGGTATCCCGGAAATCGGGATGAGCAATACTTATCAAAGCTTCCGCCCGCTGCCAGGTGGACTTACCCTTCAAATTGGCTACACCGAATTCAGTCACTACTAGATGGGTCACCTGTCTGGGAACAGTAATAATTGAACCCTGTGGCATAGTGGGTTTTATAGTGGAGGTCACTGTGCCGTCCTTGGTCTTAAATGTAGATGGACTACATAAGAAGCTCTGGCCGCCTTTGGACAAATAGGAACCCAAAACAAAGTCCAGCTGCCCGCCGTTTCCGCCGATGTGCAGTAAGCCTGCTGACTCAGAGTTGACCTGGCCAAAAAGATCCACTTCTAAACAACTGCACACCGACACAAAGTTATCGATTTGGGCTATAGTACTGATTTCATTCACATAATCAACCGGACATACGTGATGCAGGGAGTTGTTATCGATGAAATCGTAAAGTTCCTTGGAACCCATGGCAAAAGTCCAGACCATTTTGCCCCGATCCAGGTTTTTATTGCCGGTTATTTTACCAGCTTTGTAGAGATTCAGAAAAGCATCCACAAACATTTCCGAATGAACACTGAGATCTTTAATATCTGAATCACATATAAAAGACCCCACTGTATTGGGCAGGCCGCCAATCCCTAACTGCAAGGTACTGCCCTTTCTCACCCGCTCCACAATATGAGCAGCTATTTGGCGGTCTACTTCGGTGGCTTCCTTTCCAATTAAAACCGGAAGTTCCTGGTTGCTGCCCTGGACGATATAATCGATCTGGGAAATATGGATGGCATTTTGCATACCATGAACCACCGGCATCTTTTCATTAACTTCAACTATGACAACCTTAGCTTTATTAACTATGGCCGGTGCGTCAGCTACCTGGGGCCCCAGGTTAAAATAGCCGTGTTTATCCATGGGGGCTACCCTCAGCATGGCTACATCAAGATCTATATCCTGGGTAAAGTATTTAAGCTGTTCTCTGAACTGAACCGGAATATACCAGCAGGTACCCTGACGGTTCATTTTCCTTTCCACGGCACCAAATTGAGTAGAATTAAACCTGATATGCTGGACCTTTGGATCAGCTTTGACAATAGCCGGCGGTTCCGAATAAGGCCAGATAGTTGTAATAACATTTACATCAGTTAATTCATTCACCCGGCCTGCCAGAGCTTGATCTAAGTCCCAAACGACCCCGCAGAATGCACCGTAGTGTATGGTATCTCCGGATTTTATTGTCTTAACCGCCTCCGCCGCCGTAACTAGTTTCGAACGATATTCTTCGAGTAGTGCCGACATTGTTAGTCTCTCCTTAGCAAAGTAATACTGTTTCAACTTGGATTGATTCTTTACTATGATTATTTTTTCCAGAGTTAAATTAATAAATGTTTTAGAATTTGTATTTACTTGATGTTTTCGATGATAAAAGCCACTCCCGGTCCGCCGCTGGCACATAAAGATGCACAGCCATAGCGGACATTGCGGCGTTTCATCTCATGCATCATAGTCAGTATCAGGCGCGCTCCAGTCATCCCGACGGGATGGCCAATGGAAATTCCGGAACCTACTCCATTCACCCGCTCCATATCCAGTTTAAGCTCCCGGTTGACCCCCAAAAACTGGGCAGCGAAAGCTTCATTTATTTCCCAGTAATCAATCTCATCTTGGGTCATTCCGGCAAATTTTAAGGCTTTTCTAACGGCGGGGACAACCCCCATACCCATTATGGATGGATCAACGGCTCCTGAAGCAGAGGCGACTACCCTGGCCAAAGGCTTAATGCCTAATTCTTTAGCTTTTTCAGCAGACATCATTATAAGTGCTGCTCCCCCATCATTAAGGCCAGAGGCATTGCCGGCCGTCACAGTACCACCTTTCTTGAAAGCCGGTTTCAGTTTGGCCAGAGATTCCAGGGTAGTATCGGCACGGGGGTGTTCATCGGTGTCCACGATAACAGTGCCTTTGCGGGTTGTTACTTCCACAGGTACAATTTCGTCCTTGAACCAACCTTTAGCAATGGCATTACAGGCTCTTTGATGGCTTAACACGGCCAGTTCATCCTGCTCTTCCCGGCTAATATTGTATTTCTCGGCAATGTTTTCGGCTGTAACTCCCATATGGTAATTATTCCAAGGATCTATCAGACCGCCTACCATCAGGCCGTCCAATATCTGCTCGCCATGACCCAGTCGATATCCCTGGCGAGCCCGCATTAGGTAATAAGGGGTATTAGTCATACTTTCCACCCCTACCGTCGCTCCCACTTCAATTTTGCCCAGCATAATCTGTTGAGAGCAAACTTCTGCTGCCCGCATAGATGATGGGCATTGCTGGTGAATGGTAACCGCAGTGGATTCAACGGGACAGCCTGCTCCCAGGGCAATTAAACGGGCACTGTTGCCGGGAGAGGAGGACTGGTTACAGTGCCCCCCTACTACTTCTTCAATTAAACCGGCACTGACTCCAGATTTCTCAAGGGCTACTTTTAGAACGATGATCCCCAGGTCCACCGGATTCTTGCTGGCTAGTGAGCCATTAAAATCTCCCACTGGTGTACGGGCTCCACCTACAATTACAACTTCATGCATAATCAATTCTCCTTTCCATATCTGCCTGTAAATTGCGGTTTACGCTTGTCCAAAAAAGCCTTCATACCTTCCTTCTGGTCCTGAGTGGCAAAGAGGTCTGACCAAGCTATTGCTTCCAGTTCAGTACCAGATTTTATATCCAGGTTGATGCCAATGTTTACAGTTCGTTTGGCCATTCTCAGGGCCAGGGGTGGTTTGTTGGATATTTTTTCCGCCATTTTTAGGGTTTCATCCAACAGCTTCTCATCGTCAACAACCCGGTTAATCAGTCCTAATTCCAGTGCGGCCGAAGCATCGATATTGTGACCCAGGAAAATTAATTCTTTAGCCTGGGCACTGCCAATTAAGCGAGGTAATCTTTGCGTTCCGCCGGCTCCCGGCATGATGCCCAGGTTGATTTCCGGCAGTCCAAAACGGGCACTGTCTCCCGCCAGGCGTATATCAGCTGCCAAGGCAATTTCAAAACCGGCTCCCAGTGCATATCCCTTAACAGCAGCGATTACCGGCTGCGGCAAGTTTTCTATTTTGTTGAAAGTAGAAATAAAGGCAAAATTGCGCGCTTCTTCAGGAACCATATCGGCCATATCATTTACATCGGCCCCAGCAGCAAAATGCTGGCCAGCTCCAGTCAATACCACCACTCGAATGTCGTTGTTTCCGGCTATTATATCGGCTGCTTGATCAATTTCGTCAACCATCTTACGGTTTAAGGCATTAAGCACTTTGGGGCGATTCAAAGTTAGAGTGGCTACATGTTCATTTATTTCCAAGACAATGTGCTCAAAGGTCACACTACTCACCGCCTGTATCTAATTGGTTATAGTCGTAAAAGCCCTTTTGAGTTATACGGCCATACTCTCCCTGGGTAAAAATTTTTGCCATAGCGGGAACTGGGCTTTTCATTAGTATCCCCTCTGATGGGGTGTTACTCGTCATCTTTGGCACCGGTCAACGTGTTGTCATCATTTCCGCAAAACCTTGTATACGAGTGCGCAGCTGTTCTACTGAGTCAGCCTGCTGTTCCAACTCCATATACAAGTGAGGAATACCAGCTTTTTCGAATTCCTTCTTCAGAATGGGATAATCGAATTCTTCCGGTTCACAGAATTTCATCATGGTTACAATTACCGCATCAGCTCCCGTGTCCCGGACCATATCAATCAACATATTGCTGCGCTGTTTCTGGGGATCATAAGCCAATGAGCACCCCAGTATATTAGCCCAACGACGAGCCAAACGTTCCAAGGGAGCGCCGCCGGCTGGGACATCGGTCCGAAATTGCCTGGATTCTTGAGCTAAATCATCACCCACTACTACCAGATTATATTGATTAAACAGTTCCAAAAAACCGTCTGGCTCGGCCATAATGCCGGTCAGGATTACTTTAATACCGTTGCTTTTTTCGGGCGGCAGAGCTTTAAATTCGCTGATCAATGACTTGACTAAAAGGGTGTGTTTAGCTTTATCCATGAAAAAGCCTGATTTAATAACCATATGCCGCCTCTGGGCGGTAATGGTCAGCGGGTAATCTCTTGCCACCCGGGTGAACTCACGCATGGTTTTGCGGTGCTCATTATATATAACTATGGCCTGATTTATGGCTTCATCAGTAATAGCCCTTCCGCTTAAGGATTCCAACTTTTTTCTAAGCTGTTCAAATTCCTTGATTAAGTAGGATATTCCAGAAGGGTTCTTGCGGTTCTGGGGATATACCAGGCAGAAGCAAGGAACCTGTGGTACTGCTACTTTCCAATTTTCTCCTATACACTTTAAGGTATCGCAGTGCATGGGGCAGACTACAGCGGATAAATCATTGTAAATTCCCCGCATGGCAAATTCCATAATGGCTCGCATAATTGAGCAGGCAAAGCTGGGCAGGTAGGTTCCGGACTGCACTATATTAGTCTGCCCGCCCCAGACGCCTACCGGCAGCATACCACCTGCATATATGATTTCTTCCGGAACATAAATAGGCAGACATCCTATAACTTCACGCCCGGTTTCCTGCTTAAAAGCACGTACAGCATGCGCCGGATTCTTTACTACACCTTCCATTTCTCGCAAAATAGCTGCAACGGGCTCCATTTATTCTCCTCCTATCCTTTGCTGCTGTTTTCTTATTTTCATCATTTCAACCAGAGCCTGAATACGGGTTTCAAATTGAGCCTGGGAAAATGCCCGGGGATCTGTCTGATCTCCGTCAAACATTACTGACGGAACTCCCGTTCTGGCCTCCACCTGTCTTTGCACTTCATATTGGCAAAAATCCTGGGGTTTGCAGCTGCGGTTGCAATGATAAATAATACCGTCAACCTTAAAGTCTTCAACGATTTTGCAGATGTTATCTACGCGAAAATCCATATTGCGATTTACAAAATTGGAGCTATAAGCCCTAGCCATACCATCAATATCATTGCTGTCATAGATGATAGACCAGGAATCAGGATAGGTGGAACCCACCATGTTAATACCATGATTCTTGAGGAACTTGTAAGTGGCGGAGAGAGCCGTCCAGCAAGCAATACCGTCCCACATTATGCGGAACTCTTCAGGGCGGTCTTTCCAGGGTCCCTGACCGTTAGCTATCTTTTCCTCACATTCTTGGGCCAGCAGCTTGAATACCTCCACGGTTTCCTTCTTGCCTCGCATACACACGATTAGGGCCATGTAATTAAAAATATCAAAACCGTTCATTGGCGATGAGACAGCCTGAGCAAGGGCCATAGCCTTTTTCCACCACTTCGCCGCTTCACTGGATATCTCCATCACTTCCCGGAAGCGATCATAATCAAAAGGCTGTCCAGCAATCTGTTCCAATTGATGAATAGCCTCTTGGAATTGCCCTTTAATGTACTCAACACTGTAATCGTGGACTTCATAATCGTAGTTAAAGGGCATATCAAACATTATTAACGGAATCTGCAGTTCCCTGGCGATGTTCTCATACCACTTGATAACTGTATTGCAAATGTTATTGCAGCAAATGAGCAGATCCGGAAGGGGTATTTTCCCCGCCATACTTTCCTGAATTTCCAGGTAACCCATATTTACACGGGCATAGGAACAAATATCCACTGAGTAACCCTGAGACTCAGCTATTTCGATTAGTTCAGGAGATCCCTTCTTAGCTCCGATGGCTGCGGCGTGATTCTCAGGATACACTGTATAGATTCCCATGGTCTCACAAAATTCTTGAGGGGCAATGGAGGTAGACCAGGCTACCAGTTCGCCCCTTTCTTTAGCAGCTAGTGCACCAGCATAGTGGTCGTCCAGGAGCTTTTGCAGCAATTGTTTAGAAATAAGTCTTTCGCTCACCAGTTAACCCTCTTTCTATATTTAGTATTCAGTGAACCGCCTTTTTCTTTAATTAATGCAATAAATATGCCAACAGTATTGGATAATAAAATAAGGAAACCAAGGCTGGAATAAGCTCCTTTTCAGACCTTATGCTATAATTACAAGATGTTTGGAGAGTCTTTGAGTGATGCTGCACTGCATCATTATTGCATATTTGCATCAAAAGGAGGTTGTCGCCATAAAATATGCACCAGACTCAGAGTGATGAACTATTACAACAGCTACAAACCATACAAGCCGAATTGAAACACTGCCGCAAACAGGTTGAAGATTATGAAGCAGTCTTGAATTCGTCATTTGACGGAATCCTGATAACCGATGGCGAAGGCAACGTTTTGATGGTTAACCAGGCCTATGAAAGGCTAACCGGCATTAAAATAGACGAAATTACCGGTAAAAACATGCGAGATATGTTAGACCCTACCTATATGCCCAATTCTGTGGTTTTGATGGTTCTGGAGGAGAAAAAGACCGTAACTATACCCCACTTTACCCGCAATGCCAAGAGCATTACCGTTACCGGCAACCCTGTTTTTAATAAACAGGGAGAAATCTACCGGGTCATTACCAATGTGCGTGATACCACGGAATTAATTGAACTGCGCCAGGAATTGCTGCGGGCTCAGGCTATGGAAAAAGTATATCATCAGCTGGAAAATGCCCGGGTGGCAGGAGAAGGCGAAGGATTTGTGGCCCTCAGTAACGCCATGAAATCTGTATTTGCCCTGGCTTTAAAAGTCAGTTCAGTAGATGCCACCGTATTAATTCTCGGCGAATCAGGAGTTGGCAAAGAAGTAGTAGCCAAGTATATTCATCAAAACAGTCCCCGCAGGAATGGCCCATTCATAACCGTAAACTGCGGGGCCATACCGGAACAGTTACTGGAGTCCGAGCTTTTTGGCTATGTAGAAGGAGCTTTTACCGGCGCCGCTCGCGCAGGTAAGGCAGGATTGTTTGAAACCGCATCCGGGGGTACCCTTTTTCTGGACGAAATTGGCGAATTGCCTTTAAGTCTGCAGGTAAAGATCCTCCGAGCTTTGGAAACTCGGGAAATAATGCGTATTGGTTCCACAAAGCCAGTTGCGGTAGATGTGCGTATCTTAGCCGCCACCAATCGAGACCTGGAACAAATGGTGGCCAATCGGCGCTTTCGCTCAGACCTGTATTACCGGCTCAACGTTATTCGGATTGCCATTCCTCCTCTGAGAGAGCGAATTGAAGATATTGTTCCTTTAAGCGTCTACTACATGAATTATTTTAACAAACGCTATCATCAAAGAAAAAAGCTGACCAGGGAGGTTATTTCTGAATTAGAAAAGTATCCCTGGCCGGGAAATGTGCGGGAATTAAAAAACTGCATGGAACAAATGGTAGTGTTAGGGCTTGATGAACTGCTGCAAATTGGTGATTTGCCCTTGTTTCACCAGGAAAGGCAAACCTCCTGCCAAGCAGTACAGGTATCGGGTATCATCCCATTAAAAGAAGCTCTTGAAGAAACTGAAAAACAACTGCTGGAAAATGCTCTGAAAAAATACCGTACCAGCCGGCAGATCGCACGAGTAATTGGCATAGATCAGTCCACAGTAGTTCGAAAATTGAACAAGTATGGTCTGCAAACTAATTAATAAAAGCCGCAAAAACAAAACCCGGGGCAAGATGCCCCAGGTTACAAGAGTACTTAATGTTCCTATTTTTGAATGTATAGCAAAGCCTCTCCGTCCAGCACCACTTCATCTTTCTGATTATAGCATTTGGTAGCCAGACGTAACATACGTTTTTTCTCGAGTTTCTCCAGGGTAGTAACTTCAGCGGTTACTGTATCGCCAACATAAACCGGCTTTGTAAAACGTATATTCTGCTGAGCATAAATATTGCCAACAGCCAGCTTAGTTATAGCAGCAGAAATAAATCCCAACACATAAATACCCGGGACAATGATATCGCCAAAGCGAGTATCTTTGCTGAATTCCTTATCCAGGTGCATGGGATTCATGTCACCGCTCAAACCACACCAAATTACTACGTCAGCATCGGTAATGGTTTTGGCAAACCTTGCTACATCACCAACATTCAAATCTTCCCACGTTTTAACTTCCTTGCTGTAATCCATTCTTAAATCCCTGCCTTTATTGCTATAATGTTAAACTTTATTTCAATTATATAGGTTCCTAATGGTAAACGCTAGTATTCTCACTATTACAGTTTAACACTTTACAGAGATTGGAACTGTTCTTTTAACTCATCTCTGAAATTAGGATGTGCAATAGCAATAAGGCGACGGGCTCTTTCCACCAGGTGCTGGCCTCGCAGATGAGCTACACCAAATTCAGTGACTACATAATCTACATCATTGCGAGGTGTGCTGATGGCATCACCTGGATTAAAGGTTGCAACTATGCGGGATATAGTACCCTTCTTAGCTGTAGCTGGCATAGCGATAATTGATTTGCCGCCCTTAGACCAGGTAGCTCCTCTTACGAAATCCATCTGTCCACCAATACCGCTCTTTTCGCTGATAATAAGAGTGGTTCCGCTGTATATATGATTCAGTTTGGCAATAAAACTGTTGATTAATTAGTTTATTATAAAATACTCCCGATAACCAGCAGTGCAGCAGGGAGGTGAGAGCAACAGGATCAGTAAGTGATTGTAAAACAGGCCTAATAATTAAAGGAAGGGGTACTAAACGTGAAAAGAAAAGCTCTAAAAGTTGTAGCGCTGATGATGATCTTGGCATTCGCTCTTATGGCAGTTGGATGCGGCGGAGGACAGGAAAACACCGGCTCCAATAACGGCTGAGAGCAGGAAGTAATAACCCTGCACTGGGGAGCTACTTCCTCACCGGAGCATTCCTACGCAACGATGGCTCAGCCCTTTGTTGATGCAGTAAAAGAAAGAACTAACGGAACCGTTATTATTTCCCCGGAATTCGCCGGAGTTCATGGTGGGGAACGTCAAATGACAGAATCGGTCATGCGCGGTGACCTGGATATGGAAATAACCTCTGACGTAGGTTTGGCAGCTTTATTCCCGGATCTGGGTTTCACCCAGCTTCCTTTCCTGTTTGAAGACTATGACGATGTTGATGCTCGTTACCTGAATGGTTGGATGGGCTGAAGTAATCGAAGAAAGACTGGCTGAAAGAGGCATTATTGTATTAGGATGGGGCGAAAACGACTTCCGTGCTTTGACTAACTCCAAGCACCCCATTTCTAAGCCAGAGGATATGGTAGGTCTGAAGATCAGAGTTCCTGAGATCCCCATGTATATCAAATGGTTTGAAGGTATGGGAACACTGCCCACACCTATGGCGGTTACGGAACTGCCCACTGCTTTGCAGCAGTGGTACTATCGATGGACAGGATAACGGTGCTATCTTGACTTATTCCTACGGGTACTACCAGTTCCAGCCCTATATGATGATTCGAAAGCGATGAGCGCTGCTCCCAGTGCTCCGGTTAATTGTGATCGGGGTGCCACCGTGATGGATACCTGGAGTTCTTTTTCCAGAGCCTTTACTACTCCGGCATTCTGGGCTACTCCACCGGTCATAACCACTTCCGGAGTAATTCCAACCCTGCCAACCAAACCGGCTACTCTGCGGGCTACAGACTGGTGAATCCCGGCTACCACGTCGGAGCTTTTTTGCCCGGCCGCTAGTTGAGATATTACTTCTGACTCAGCAAACACAGTACAGGTACTGCTAATAGGCACAACCTTATCAGCTTTATCACCTAGTACTTGCAGTTCGCTTACGTGTACCTCCAGAACTCTGGCCATTACCTCTAAAAAACGCCCGGTTCCAGCTGCGCACTTTTCATTCATCACAAAATTACTTACATAGCCTTGCTCATCTAGCTTAATTACCTTGGCATCCTGTCCGCCGATATCGATTATGGTGCGGGCAGAAGGTACAAGATGATGAACTCCTTTAGCATGACAGGTAATTTCGCTGATCTGTTCATCGGCACCCTCAAAAGTCATTCTCCCATAACCGGTTATCACTACCTTGCTGATTTCATTTCTTTCTACCTTGGCAATTTCCAAAGCCTGCTGTAAGGCCCTGGACGGACCAGTAGTACCAGTTCCCACCGGAACTGCCACTCCAGCCAGAATTTCAGCTCCATCTTTGAGAATAACAACTTTAGAAGAAGCTGAGCCAATATCGACTCCCATGGTTAACAAGTTGGTATCCCTCCCTTATTTATCCCTAAGAATCTCTGCAAATGCCTGCAGGCGAGTTCTGACCTGCTCGACTGAGTCCATCTGTTGTTCGATTTCTACGTGCAACAGCGGTATATGGCTCTCTTCCAGATCAGTTTTGATATAAGGATAATCATATTCTTCGGGATCACAGAATTTCATTTTGGTTTTGAAGAGCACGCCTCTTGTTAATTACATCTTTGTGTAATTATGGTTGATGGTGAGTAAGCTCCGCTAGGCCGCTTATTTTCTTAGATCGCATCAAGATACTTTGGGTTTAATAGAATCATAATATCCCCTTGTGTTAAACTAGGAATTACGAATTGACCTTAGAAAACGTGAGGTTGTAGTTCTTTTCCCTATGTTTAGAATTGTTAATAGCTTCCACCGTTCTCTCCCCACTTGAGTTCTTCCTTCATGTACATATATTAGCTTCGCCTCTTCGCATCTACCATCCTGGAGGGCTACATGATCTTCATCTGCTTCTATGTATAGTACTTTTACTGCCTTTTTCTTC
>DLUN01000058.1:871-9539 GCA_003444615.1 Syntrophomonas sp. | reverse complement strand
AGACGAACAGCTGGTGGTTGAAGAGTTTGCCAATATTGGCTTGACTCATTCAGAAACCTTAATGCCTATGGTGGACCAGGTACTAAATAATGCGAGCGTAACTGTAAGACAGCTGGATGCAATTGCCGTCACTATTGGTCCGGGCTCTTTTACCGGTTTGCGCATTGGACTGGCCGCTGCCAAGGGCTTAGCTATGGCTGCCGATAAACCATTAATTGGTATATCTACTCTGGAAGTTTTAGCTCATAACTTAAGCTACAGTCCCTTACTGGCGGGTACTATTCTGGATGCTCGCAAAGGAGAAATATACGGGGCTTGTTTTGATATAAGTCAGGCATATCCACAGCGTTTGGGAGAAGAGGTGGCCTGTTCGCCGGAAGATTTTTGCCGGGAGGCCGACCATTGGCTCAAGGAAACTGACCGACCCGGCTTAGTTTTGCTGGGGGACGGTTTTACCAGTTATAGACAGGTGTTTATTGAGCACTGGGGAGATAAGCTGCGGCTGCTTCCTCCACATCAGCAGTTACCCCGGGCCGCTTCTTTAGCTAGCCTGGCCAGGTTAAAGGCACTGCGCTGTGATTATTCTGACAGGTTATTGCTGCGGCCCACTTATATCCGTCTTTCGGAGGCGCAGAATAGGTTGGGAGTAGGAGAATTGTAAATGGGGACATCCAATTACCTGGTACGCCGTATGACGGAGCGGGACTTGGATCATGTAATGGCTATTGAGCAACAGGTTTTTACCTTGCCCTGGTCCCGGCAGTCCTACATGAGCGAATTGAAAAATCAATTTGCTACTTATCTGGTTTGCGATCGAGAGGCCCAGTTAGCGGGTTACATAGGTATCTGGGTGGTTTTTGATGAAGCCCACATCACCAATATAGCGGTGGATCCTAAATGGCGCGGGCAAGGCTTAGGAAGAGTATTGATGGAGGAAGTGGAAAAGATCGCCCGGCAGAAAAAAGCCCTGCGTATCCTGCTGGAAGTGCGTCCGTCCAATCATGCTGCCCTGTCACTGTATCATAGCCTGGACTACATGGAAACGGGCCGCCGCCCCGGATATTATACTGACAATGGTGAGGATGCCATTATCATGACCAAATTACTTTTTTAGGGGATGCGAAAAATGCCATATATCTTGGGAATAGAGACCTCTTGTGATGAGACTGCCGCGGCGGTAGTTGAAAACGGGCGGCACATACTTTCTAATATAGTAAACTCGCAGATTGATATTCATCGTCTTTTTGGCGGTGTAGTTCCCGAAGTAGCTTCCCGCAAACATGTGGAAAATATAGGCCTGGTAGTGGAAAAAGCTATAGCCGGCAGCGGCCTGACCATGGCTGACTTGGATGCGGTGGCCGTTACCAACCGGCCAGGTTTAATAGGAGCTTTATTAGTAGGTCTGTCCTTTGCCAAAGCCTTTGCTTACGGACTGAATATACCTCTTATTACCGTTAATCACCTATATGGTCACATATATGCCAATATCATAGAACACCCGCATATAGAGTTTCCTGCTATTTGCCTGGTGGTGTCCGGTGGTCATACCAGCCTGTTGTTGATGGAAAATGAGAGTGATTACCAGCTTATCGGCGAGACCCTGGATGATGCTGCGGGGGAGGCTTTTGATAAAGTAGCGCGTTTTCTGGGCTTAGGGTATCCAGGTGGCCCAGCTATTCAGAAGGCAGCTGAATCAGGACAGCCAGGACGCTATTCGCTACCCCGGGTATTCTTAAATCGCTCTGACTTGGATTTTAGTTTCAGTGGGCTAAAGACGGCGGTTATGAACCAGTGGCGTAAGGCGCAGCAGAGGGGAGAGGCCCATGTTAATGATATGGCAGCAGAGTTTCAAAGGGCTTTAGTTGAGGTTTTGGTGGAGAAGACCATGGAAGCAGCTAAGCGTTATAAAGCCCAGAGCATAATCATGTCTGGGGGTGTAGCTGCTAATAGCCTCTTGCGGGAATTGATGATGAGCCGGGGACAGGAATCGGGACGGCCGGTTTATTATCCCTCCTTGTCACTTTGCACCGACAATGCCGTTATGATCGCGGGTGCAGCTTATCCCATGTTTGTTCAAGGACGTTTCGCACCCTTAAATGTAAATGCACAGGCAAGCCTATAGTCCCTGTGAAAAATATCTGTGGATAATGTGGATAAGTCTGTTGATAATTATCATTCCTCCACTTGGTGGATTTGGTTGAAAATAAATTAGTCCTGGTTTTAAAAAAAGAAGGCCATTTTATTTCGATAATCAGGTTGTGGATAATCAATAAGTGAGGAGGAACCACGGTGTATCCAGTATTATTTGAGTTAGGGAGTCTGCGATTATACTCCTGGGGATTTATGCTGGCAATAGCTGTCCTGATTGCCATCTGGGGAATAGGACGTTTGTTTGAACGGGAGGACTATAGCAAGGATGCCGTTTTCGAAATGGTAATCCTAATGGTTATCTGTGGATTAATCGGCTCTCATCTAGCCTACATTATGGTTTATCAGTGGGAGGAATTCCTGGCAGACCCACTAATGTTTTTTTCCATCAAAAACGGGATCGAAGGGATGATATGGTACGGAGCATTGATAGGTGGTATGATACCTTTCGTGATCTACCTGCACAGAAAACGCATGTCTTTCTGGAAGGTAGCCGATATGTTTGCACCTTTTTTAGCTCTGGGATATGCCCTGGTTCGTGTAGGGTGTTTTTTAAGAGGATGCTGTTATGGAGAAGTCACCAGTTCAGCTTGGGGGGTAGTTTTTCCAGTAGTCGATGAATTTACCCGTCACCCGACCCAATTATACAGTTCATTGCTCAACTTAATCCTTTTTATCATCTTAATATGGCTTTACCCACAGCGCAGGTTTAATGGACAGATATTTCTGCTATACCTCATTGGATATGGCATATACCGTTTTATTGTGGAATTCTTCCGGGAAACCGTGGTTTTCTATGGGGTATTTTCCATGGGGCAGGTGTATACTCTCGGGTTACTGGTAGTAGCCATCCTACTATATTTCTGGCAGCGTTCCCGTTCTTCACGATATTGGTTCTAAATATGACGGAGGGGTAGATATGCAGGATATATTAGCCTGGAAAAAACAGATTAGAAATGAAATGAAAGAGCGGCGCCAGAAAATGACTTCTACAGAAGTTGAGCAACTCAGTGGCCAGGTAAGACAACGGCTCGAGGAATTGAACCCTATACAGAATGCTCGCAGTATTATGGCTTACGCCAGCATTAATAATGAAATTGATCTGGTACCACTAATGGTTAAATGGCATGAGGAGGGACGTACTATTTTGCTGCCCCGGGTAGAGGATAATGGGAGAATGGAGGCAGTGAAATGGACTGGATGGGACCAAATTAAATCAGGTCCTTTCGGTATTCGAGAGCCATTGGGTGAACCCTTTGATCCGGCTCTCATTGATGTGGTTTTGACCCCAGGCTTGGTTTTTGACTACAAAGGCTACCGGCTTGGTTATGGCAAAGGCTATTATGATCGCTTTCTTCCCCGCCTCAGTAATTCAGCCTTTATTTGCGGGATAGGCTATGAGTTTCAGGTCATCGAAAACGTATACCCTCATGAGGGAGATATACCTATGCACTGGATAGTCACCGATCACTCCGAGTTGGTCATAGACTGGAACTACTTTTAGAAATAAGGGGTCAGGCTCGAAGGTCTGGCCCCTTATAATTTACGCAGGGTTATGGGTTGTATTCTCCTGATCGATCCCCGCTTCCTTCAAGGCGGCAAATACACCGGCCAGCCCTGCTAAATCGCTGGGAATGATCAGTTTGGTAGCCTGACCTTCTGCCAAATCTTTAATGGCTTCTAAGGATTTTAAGGCCAATACTTTGTTGTCAGCCTGGGCTTCTTTGATCATAATCAAACTGTCAGCAAAAGCCTTCTGAACGGTAAGAATGGCTTGAGCTTCACCCTCGGCCTTTAGAATCTGGGCCTGGCGAAGCCCTTCCGCTTCACGGATCGCCGCTTCCCGAATAGCTTCTGCATTTAATATAGCTGCCTGTTTCTGTCCCTCTGCCTCAAGAATGGCTGCGGTCTTTTGACCTTCCGCTATGAGGATAGCTTCCCTCTTTTCCCGTTCGGCTCGCATCTGTTTTTCCATGGCATTCTGAATATCCTGGGGAGGAAGAATGTTTTTCAACTCTACCCGGTTTACCTTAATTCCCCATTTGTCAGTAGCTTCATCCAAAATAGAGCGCAGTTTAGTATTGACTAGATCTCGGGAAGTCAGGGTCTCGTCTAATTCCAGGTCACCCACTATATTGCGCAGGGTAGTAGCAGTCAGATTTTCGATAGCCAAGATAGCATTGGATATCTCGTAAGTGACCTTAAATGGGTCGGTTATCTGGTAATAAACTACTGTATCAATCATCATGGTAACGTTATCTTTGGTAATAACCGGTTGGGGAGGGAAGTCTACTACTTGTTCCCGTAAATCTATAATGGCACGGAAACGATCTATAAAGGGGATAATCACATTGATACCCTGTTCGGCAGTTTTATGGTATTTGCCCAAGCGCTCCACAACACCTACGGTGGCCTGTTTGATAATTTTGATAGAGGACAGGGCAATGATAATTACAAACAGGACCAGAATCATATTAACCAGTACACTCAACAATCAGCTCCACTCCTTTCTAGGTAGATGCCTTTTTCACCAGTAGTTTCACACCATCAATACCGATGACTTCTACACGGATATTCTCTTCCAATTCTTCCTCAGCTATAGCTGTCCATACTTCACCATTTACCTTTACCTGGCCAAACTGCATAGGAACAATAGGGGTGATAGTAATCCCATGCTGCCCGATGAGGGCTTTTACATTACTGACCTTATCATTTGACTTAACAAACCTCATTATCAAAGGACGGGTGAATATTATCAGCAATAGAGTGAAGATAGCAAAAATAAGCAGTTGAATTTCTAATGTTGGCAAGAGGCCGAATTGAACTAGCAAAGCTACCGCTACTGCAGCTATAGCCAGCCAAAGAAACCAAAAACCAACGGTGAATATCTCTATGGCACCGCAAATAATAGCCACCAAAATCCATTGCAGGAAGGTCACGGACTAACCTCCTTTCATGTAATTAACATATGGGATAATCAGCCTAATAATACCATACCTTCCGTGGTCATGGGGTTATCAATTGATGAAATGCTTAGCAAGAATTATGTAATCAATTGTAGAATTGATTTTACATGGTGTATAATCTGGTAAATGAGACAAATCAATAAGCTCCGATCTCAATTGACCTAAGGCTATGGCTAAGGCTGTTGAGACGACGGGTGTACCGGGAAACTGGTGTGCCTCCCGGTGGAAAGGAGTTCATCTTACCAAACCCCCTTCTTTCCAGGGTGTTTGTATTTTTGGGAGGGAAATTATGCAAAAACGTGATCAAATCGTTGAAAAGTTGAAGGAATTATCTGATGACAGTAAGATTACCTGTACCGATGCCCGTAAACTGGCGGAAGATTTGCAAGTAGAGCCCATTGAGGTTGGGAAGCTATGTGATGAGATGAAAATTAAAATCATAGGTTGTGAATTAGGCTGTTTTTAGGGTAAAACTTGGGCTAATCCGGGGGAAGGAGGGAAGTACTATGGTTGATTCTTTTGGACGCCATATTAATTATATGCGCATTTCCATAACTGACCGCTGTAATTTACGTTGCCGGTACTGCATGCCTGAAGAGGGAGTAAAGGATCTGGGACATGGAATAATCCTGAGCCTGGAAGACATAGCCCGCCTAACCCGAGTAGCTGCACAAGTGGGAATACGCAAGGTTCGTTTAACCGGAGGGGAGCCTCTGGTACGAAAAAACATCACTGGATTAATTAAAGATATAGCTGCTATTCCCGAGATTGATGACATCGCCATGACTACCAATGGGATATTATTCCCCGCCATGGCAGGAGAACTAAAAGAGGCCGGATTAAAACGTGTAAACATAAGCATGGATACCCTGAACGAAGAACGTTTTGCTTATATCACCCGCCGGGGAGGATTATCTTCGGTTCGCCAAGCTATTTTTAAGGCATTAGAGTTGGACATGCATCCGGTTAAGATTAATGTGGTAGTAATCCGTGGTTTTAACGATGATGAGATAAACAATTTTGCCCGGTTGGCTTATGACTATCCGCTGCATATACGCTTCATTGAATATATGCCGGTAGGAGATTTGTTGTTTTGGGAACCGGAAAGAATGATGAGCAGTGAAGAAATTAGAAATGTCTTGCAAAATGAGTATGAGTTGATTCCTGAAAAGACAGTGGAGGGCAATGGACCGGCTCGCTATTATCAACTAACTGGTGGTAAGGGGTCTTTAGGATTTATTAGTCCCATGAGCCACCAGTTTTGCGCAGAATGTAACCGGATACGTTTAACAGCCGATGGCAAACTCAGAGGATGCCTCTACGAAAAACAGGAGGTTGACTTAAAAGAAGCGCTGAAGCGAGGGGCTACCGATGATGAATTGCGAGAATTATTCTTGCAGGCCATAAAAAGTAAGCCGGCTCGCCATAATATGAATTCTGGATGGGGCCAGCTAAACACTCGCAAAATGTATCAAATCGGGGGTTAACTATGGAGTTCACTCACATAAATGATCAAGGCCGGGCTCGTATGGTTGATGTCACCGGCAAGGAGCCTAGCCAGCGAGTGGCTGAAGCCCGGGCGATTGTGCGTATGCAGCCTGAGACCCTTTTGGCCATTCGCAGTGGGGGAGTAAAAAAAGGAGATGTATTGGCAGTAGCTCAAGTGGCGGGAATTATGGCTGCCAAGCAGACATCCTCCCTTATCCCCATGTGTCATCCCCTTATGCTCACCGCCGTGGATATCAGTTTCGACTTGGACCAAGCCGAGGATCGGATAGTAATTCATTCTCGGGTTAAAACCACTGGTCAAACCGGAGTAGAAATGGAAGCCATGACTGCTGCTGCGGTAGCAGCCTTGACCCTTTACGATATGGCTAAAGCTATTGATCGCTGGATGGTGATAGAAGAAGTGTGCTTAATAGAGAAAAGCGGCGGGAAAAGCGGCCATGTGATACGCCCTGACTTTAAGTAAACTGAGGGGTTACGGACGTGTGAGAATGCTTCCTTACGTGTCATTACAGCTTTGCAGTAGTATTAGCCGACTCACTCCAAGACTCCTTGCCTGCAACACACCGGCTTACTTCGGTGCGAAGCGGACCGCTCGGAATTCGGCATCCATGCACTCAGTCCTCGCTGCTCGAAACCTCCTGTTTCGAGCGACCCTTCGCAGCCCTCAGTTTCGCCGTGTGTTGCTACGGCTCGTCGCACGTCGCTCGCCCGGCTAATACTCCTGCTTAAGCCGACCAGCAATGTTCATTAATCGTGGCCTACACCACAGGTGACAATTGCGAGGGATACCAGGGAACGAGGGTACTGCACTCCATATGCATCAGCAGAGAGGAATAATAAGCCTGAGCGATACTGTAGAGGTGATTTAATGTATAAAACCGGTATATTAATTCTAAGTGACAAAGGGTCTCGAGGGGAACGGGAGGATTTGAGCGGAAAGCAGATTCGTGAGACCCTAGGTCCAAGCTATAAAGTAGAGTATTATGAGATAATACCCGACGAAAAAGAGCTTATTATAGAGCAGCTCAAATATGCTTGTGACCAACTGCAGCTTGATCTTTTATTAACCGCGGGAGGAACTGGTTTCTCACTACGAGATGTAACACCGGAAGCGACCCGGGAGGTTATTGAAAAAGAGGTGCCCGGTATTCCAGAGGCTATGCGTTATTATGGTCTGCGCAATACTCCCAAAGCTATGTTATCAAGGGCAGTTGCTGGTATACGGGGAAGAACTCTGATTATCAATCTTCCCGGCAGTGCCAAAGGGGTACGGGAATCGCTCGAGGCCATAATGCCTGCTCTTGACCATGGTCTGGATATTTTAATTGGTTCAGCGTCCGAGTGCGGGCAAGGGTGAAAACGAAAAAAAGTGTATTTTAGAGGTATAAAAAGAAAAGCTTAGAACCATAATATAAATCGAAAATATTAGGCAGATTCAGGTGCATTTATGGATTGAAACCAACTGATCTCTTGCCTATATTTATTAAAGGAATGTTAGCACTCGCACTTACCGAGTGCTAATAATAAAAGACCTACTATTTATTATAAAGGGGGTATACCTTTGAGGATTCAACCTTTAGGCGATCGTTTGGTGGTTAAAGTAGCTGAAGTGACCGAAGAAAAGACAAAGAGCGGTCTGTATGTACCAGATACTGCCAAGGAAAAACCTCAAGAAGCAGAAGTACTAGCAGTAGGCCCAGGAGCTCGTGATGAGAAGGGCGAAAGAATCCCCATGGATGTCAAAGTTGGGGACAAAGTAATATTCTCCAAGTACTCCGGCACAGAAATCAAAGTGGATGGAGAAGAATACCTGATCCTTTCAGAAAGTAATATTTTGGCTATCTTAAAATAACTGCAGGTAAGGGAGGTACATAGATGATATCCAAAGAAATCAAGTTTGGCGAAGACGCAAGAAGGGCCTTGGAAAGAGGGGTAGACAAGTTAGCTGATACCGTCAAGGTCACTCTTGGGCCAAAAGGACGTAATGTAGTGTTGGATCGCAAGTTTGGGTCCCCCACCATCACCAATGATGGTGTTACAATTGC
>DLUN01000058.1:0-590 GCA_003444615.1 Syntrophomonas sp. | reverse complement strand
GCTACTGTTTTAGCCCAGGCTATGATTAAGGAGGGCCTGAAGAACGTAGCTGCTGGTGCCAACCCCATGATCATGAGAAGGGGTATTGAAAAAGCTGTTCAGGCTATTGTTGATGAAATAAAAGAAATTAGTAAACCGGTGGAAACAAAAGAGGCTATCGCTCAGGTAGCGGCCATTTCTGCTGATGACCAGGAAATCGGAACCTTGATTGCTGATGCTATGGAAAAAGTAGGCCGGGACGGGGTTATTACCGTAGAAGAATCCCAGTCAGTGGGTACCTCTCTGGAAGTCGTAGAAGGTATGAGCTTTGACCGGGGCTACATCTCCCCATATATGGTCACTAACAGCGAGAAAATGGAAGCTGTTCTAGATGAACCCTTCATTCTTATCAGCGATAAGAAGCTGACCTCCATTCAAGAAATATTGCCCATTCTAGAAAAAGTTGTCCAAACCGGCAAACCCATGCTGATCATTGCCGAAGAAATAGAAGGCGAAGCCCTGGCTACTATAGTACTCAACAAGCTGCGGGGCACCTTCAACGCTGTGGCGGTAAAAGCTCCCGCTTTTGGTGCTGTCTCTTATACACATCT
>DLUN01000158.1:1682-6171 GCA_003444615.1 Syntrophomonas sp. | reverse complement strand
TTGCTGGTCATCCACGTACAGGGCATGATAATCCCCCACCGGCAGGCCGCCGTCGATGGCCGGATTCATATTAACCGCTTCCTTAGAACCAGCCCCATAATAGGCTATCCCAGCCGGGCTCAGGAACCACTTGCCGCCAGCCTTATCGATAAACAGGTTGCTGACTGGATACATGAGCACATCCAGGCCCCGGTTAAAGACCCATTCCCGGTTACCTACCCGGTGGATAATACGCTGGTCTTTTACATACCAGGAAGTGCTGTCCCGGTCGGTACGGGGCGGGCTGCCCTGCACCACATTCCCAGCCTGCTCCAGTTGGCTGGTAAAGTGGTCATACTGGTCTGTATCACCGGCCAAAGGGAAGGATGTGTTGTTGGTGAGATTGAAAAGCTCCCGGCCATCGTCCTTTATACCATATATAGAGCCGTTGCTGCTCAGATAAACCTGCCTCAACCCAGCCGGATTCTCAGCTCGGAAAGACTTTCCCAGGGAGGAATCGATACTTAGTATACCGCTGTTTTCGGTATTATACTGGCCCATATTTAAGTCATCACTCATAGGAACATGAGGGGCCAGGGCCTCGGTTTGAGCATTGATAATTACACTGTTTAAGCCCTGCCCCAGCACTTCGATCCAATTTTTCTTGAGAAGGGCATTCAGGTGAGTGACTGCTAGATCCTCCTGGACCAGGAACAGGCTTTTTTCAGTTATGAGCTTGCCGTTTCTCATACTGCCGATTAGCCACCATGAGCCGTCCTCATTTTCCAATACTCTCTCCAGGCGAAAGTCTCGATCAATAGGTAGCCGGATTATGCTGCCATCCTTACTCAAAACCACATCAGCATAACTGGGAGTATAAGGAGGAGGGATATAGGTCTTCAGATAAGTGACAATATAAGCTAGGAAGGCACCATCTGATAATTGGCGCTGTTTAACCACATATTGCATGGGTTGAATTTCATATTGGGGGGTACTCTCGTAAAAACGCCGATCCTCTTCGATATAGGAGGAAACATCCAGCAGGGGAAGCTGGTCCAGGTACAAAAAACCATCTTTAACATGGAGGCGGGCTTCGTCTATTTCCTGCCAGTTATCAGAATTATAACCGGCACTAAAAGCCGAATATTCGTCCTCACTCACCGGCTGCAGCCCGCCGGACCAGTCCAGGTTGATTTTAGCCACAGCACCGCTTACTCTGAGAAATAGGCACCCTTCAGCTTCGCCCAGGATTTCTTCCGCAATGGTCTTCTCAATTACTTCCCAGGTTACCGGGGCAGGGTGGGAACCGTCCTCGGCAGCTTGGACCTTACCTAGAGGAAGAGCTATTAGTATAAGTATGAGTACAGGGGTAATGATTCTACGCATATTCCACCTCCGGCCATATTTTAAGTGGACAGTATCTTCAGTTTATAATCAGTTTAACCGTTACTACGTTAAAGGGCATTACATTATTACACAAAGTGCCAATGATGAGAGTAGTGTATCCGATATTTTTATATTAAAAAGGTCGAGCATTAGATAAAACGGCTTTGCTATCATGCAGGTAGGAAAGGAGGCAGGCCTTGTTAAAGGAGTTAAATCAGGTGATGGACTATATTGAAGACCATTTAACCGGTGATATATCTCTGGAAATGATTGCTGACTATGCCGGGGTTTCCGACTATCACTTCCGCAAGATATTCTTTTACCTTTCCGGGCTGACTTTAAGCGAATATATTAAAAACCGGAAACTGTCGGAAGCTAATAAGGATTTGTTACAGGGAGAAAAAGTCACTGATGTGGCCTTTAAGTATGGTTATGAGTCAGTGGACGGCTTTACCCGGGCATTCAAGAAATGGAGCGGGTTTTTGCCCTCCGAGGTGATGAAAAAGGGCATCAGCAAATCCTTTCCCAAACTATCATTCGTAATAACCGTTAAAGGAGGAACTGCTATGGAGTTTAGAATTGTGGACAAACCAGCCTTTAATTTGGTAGGTGTGAGTAAACGTGTTCCTATGCAATTTGAAGGCGTTAATCAGGAGATTGTAAAGCTGGCCCAAAGCATAACCCAGGAGCAAAGGGAAGAAATGCATGCCCTGCAAAATATCGAGCCTTATGAAATTGTCAATGCCTCTTATGATGCCGACTATAAATTCTTGAAAGAAGAAGGATACCTGACCCACTTAATCGGTGTCCTAACCACGGAAAACAAAGTAAGTGACCGGTTAGATGTTGTACCGGTTGGAGCCGGTACCTGGGCCGTATTCCCTAATGAAGGACCCTTTCCTTCTGCATTGCAAAACACCATGGCCAGGGTATATTCAGAATGGCTGCCTTCTTCCGGTTATGAGGTAATCGATGCTCCAACTTTCTCTTTTACTAAAATGGACCAGCACAAAAAAGATTACGCCTATAGTGAAGTATGGGTTCCAGTGCGCAAGATCGAATAGAAGCGATGCCCGCATCGCCCCGCGGTTGGGTTGTAGGGGGCGATGCCCACATCGCCCTGCTAATAATCAGTTGAGAAAAACATCAATGGCAATTGCCTTCTCATGTGTCATTGTCTCCTCTGACCACGGCTTTGCAGGGTATTAGCCAAACTATCATTTAAACCACAATGATTTTAAGGCAATGGACAGCCCTGCAAAATCAGGATGTTCCACCACATCTTCCTCCATACCCGAGGCCACCAGGGTGTATAGGCCATCGCGCAAAGCAAAGCATTCCAGAGTTCTATTCTCAGGATCCACCAGCCAATAATGCTGCACTTTGGCTCGCTGGTAAACCTGCATTTTTTGCAGCCGGTCTTTGCGATGGGTGGAAGGAGACAATATTTCCACTACCAGCTTAGGTGCCCCATCTATATGGGTGTCTTTTATTATGGACTGTTGTTCACCCGCTATATAGAAAATATCTGGTTGCACCACATTATACTCCAGAGGGGCAACATCCAACGGTGCGCCAAAAATTTCTCCTGCAGAGTCAACTTTCCCAAAATAATCTTCCAGAATCCTTAGTAATTTCCGGGAAACTCGCTGGTGTATAACACTGGGGGAGGGTTCCTTAATCAACATGCCCTCCAGGATTTCAAAACNNTGCACTTTGGCTCGCTGGTAAACCTGCATTTTTTGCAGCCGATCTTTACGATGGGTAGAAGGGGACAATATTTCCACTACCAGCTTAGGTGTCCCATCTATATGGGTGTCTTTTACTATGGACTGCTGTTCACCTGCTATATAGAAAATATCCGGTTGCACCACATTATATTCCAGAGGGGTAACATCCAACGGTGCGCCAAATATTTCTCCTGCAGAGTCAACCTCCCCAAAATAATCTTCCAGAATCCTTAGTAATTTCCGGGAAACTCGCTGGTGTATAACACTGGGGGAGGGTTNNTAGCGGTATTGTCTTTTGCCCAGCTCAATAAAGGGGATTTTCCTTTCCCGGGTGTACCTCCAAATGGTTTCCACCGAGAGATCCAGGGTTTCAGCCAGAGCCTGGGCAGTAATTAACTCCTTATCCCCAGTCATTTTATCACCCCTTTCACCTCAATTATATTTAGTCTATCAACTATAATCAACTATAAACAACTCAAAACAACTAAAACAAACAGGAAGGTGTTGATTTTTCAATTCGCTTATCCCCGCCAGTTTTCCATGATAAAATCAAGTTCAAGAGGATTGCGAAAAGGCGGTTAGAGGACATGAAGCTGGTCGGAAGACATCTCACCGTGGGGTTGATTTATGCCCGCAGTTTCAGGGTATTTCCATCGCTGGTTGGAACGATCATCCCGTTTTTTTGGCAGCTGGTAAACCTGTACGGTACTCTGCCGGCCGTATTAATTATTATAGGTATCTTCCAGATTCTCATCGTCAGCCTGGCCGCTGTTATATATCCTTTTCTCTTATTGTTTCAAATAAGCTTTTTAACCGCCTATTGCCTGGCCGCCCTGGTTATAGCCCTGGCTTTCCTAAGCTGGGTGGGCATGAATGCTTGCATTAACCGCCGGGCTGGGTTTAAGCTGGTAAAGCTGCAGTATTCCACCCGGACTGCTTTGCTGTTATTGGGACTATTACTGAGTAACCGCTTTTTACCACTGCCCATATCGCCCAAAACCACCTTCTGGGATATCCACATAAAACCTCACTTAGCCGGACAGCTGCACACCAAAAGCCGGGAGGAAATCATCGCTGCCATACGCCATGATTATCAGAAAGCGCAAAACCTTCTGCCAGATGCTATACTTTTCGGCTGTTCTCCCGGGTCGTTCAAGAAATTATGGGCGGAAGCCGGTCTTGAAGATGAACAGCTGTTAATTATGGAAACCATCATTCCTCAAGAACACGCCAGAGTTTTTGGTCTGAACCGGCCTTTCTATTTTTATGTAATATCTGTTAACCCTGCCCATCATACTGTTTAATGAAACTAAGACAATGCCAAAAGGGGTGATAGAAATGACTGATTCAAACCATAAATCCCAAGTAGCTCTGCTCCGCTGTGAAACCTATGA
>DLUN01000158.1:0-1491 GCA_003444615.1 Syntrophomonas sp. | reverse complement strand
TGCTGGCGCCTGATCCTCCCGAAAAGGCGGTTACTACCCATCCGGCTGTTTTTCAGGCTGTAGCGGAAAGTCTGCAGCAGTTTGGGGTTAAACTGACCTATGGAGATTCTCCTTCCAATGGAACTGTGGAAGCTGCGGCACGTAAATCCGGTTTGACAGAAGTGGCAACCCAACTGGGCATTAGTTTAGCCCCTTTCAGAGAAGGGGAGGTTGTGGATATTGAAGGAGCCTATCACCGTCACAAAGCTGCCATAGCTCAGGCAGTCTTGGAGAGCGATGGGTTGATCAGCCTGCCTAAGTTTAAGACCCACCCCCTTATGCGTCTAACGGCAGCAGTAAAAAACCAGTTCGGATGTGTAGTGGGATTAAACAAGAAAATGTTTCACGCCAAACACCCCCAGGTGGATCATTTTGCCGCTATGCTGGTGGATCTGAACCTTTTTCTCAAACCAAGGCTGTACATATTAGATGCCATCGTATCCATGGAAGGCAATGGTCCCCGCGGGGGAGCCCCTCGCAGGACTGGGATACTGATGATATCAGCTGATCCGGTAGCTTTGGATGCTACCGCCAGCCGGTTGGTGGGATTGGAACCCGACCAGGTGCCTACCAATCAGGCTGGTCAAGAAAGCGGCTTAGGCGTATACCGCTTAGAGGACATAGAGCTTTTGGGTGATAATCTGGACGAACTTATGGTTAAGGATTTCAATCTGGGTATAGGTTTGCCTGGATTCGCAGTAAAAAACATTTGGCTGCGCAATCAGATCGTACCCCGCCCGCAGATTCATGCCGAATTGTGCAAAACCTGCGGCCTGTGCATCAACGCCTGCCCCCTGCGTCCCCCGGCCGTAGACTGGTCGCAAGCAGGCAAGGACGAGCCTCCCCAGTATAACTATGCCACCTGTATCCGCTGCTACTGCTGCCAGGAAGTGTGCCCAGAAGGAGCTATTACTCTAACCGTACCCTGGCTGGGCCGGATTGTAGGTCGAAGAATTACATGACCAACCATACCTAAAAAAGCACTCATAAAAATAAAGGTTGCCGTTTCACAAATAGACAAAATAAACCACCTCCCGTTTTCCAATAATAGGATATAGAGTAATATTATGATAACATATGTAAGAAAGATTTGTGTTTTGAGAGCTATTTGATGGAAGACGGCTTTCCTGTCGATAAGTTATAAGTTATTAAATTTACAAAATGTATTGATATTATAACTTATGGGTAATATAATTACTAATACTTAAGGGAGCTTTTTATGAGCCGGTGGGGAAAAGTTCTTTATCCAGAAGCTTTTAAAGGCAGTTACATCCGTACCCACTGGGACTATGAGAATGATTTAAAAGATATATTGGAACGAAGCGGTAAGAAAGATGATTTTACCAGCAAGTATAAAATGCGGTTAAAATTTTTAGACGAGCGTCGTGAAAACTGTGTCCAGAAAAGAGATTGGTTTGAGGTACTTAAATATGGTAACAAGTTATATGCAAT
>DLUN01000183.1:2271-4138 GCA_003444615.1 Syntrophomonas sp. | reverse complement strand
TGGGCTGCAGATGCTGATGAGGCTTGTAAACTGGTCAAGGACTTGGTAGAAAAACACCAGGTAAAAACCATTACCAAAGGGAAATCCATGATCAGCGAAGAGATTGGTTTGAACCATTTCCTGGAGAAAGAAACCGGGGTGAAAATATATGAGGGAGACCTGGGTGAATTCATTGTTCAACAGCGGGGCACCTTACCCTTTCATATTGTAGGACCGGCTATAAATTTGAACGTCCAGGAGATTGCCACCATTTTGCAGGAGCATATTGACATGCCCTATACCGAGGATGCCCAGGAAATAGTCAGCTACGTGCGGGGATATCTCCGGGACAAATTTGAAAGGGCTGATATGGGCATAACCGGTGTAAACCAGGCTATAGCTTCTACCGGTAGTCTTATACTGGTGGAAAACGAAGGCAATATACGTTGGGTTACTTCAGCTCCCCGGGTCCATGTGGCTTTAATGAGTATTGAAAAGGTATGCGCCAACTACGCCGATGCCTTTCACTTATTAGGCCTTTTGACCAGAAACTGTACCGGGCAGGCTATAACCAGTTATGTGTCTGTCTTGAACGGACCCCGCCGGAATGATGAAACTGATGGCCCGGAAGCCATGTATGTAATTATCATTGATAACGGGCGCAGTGCTGCTTATAAGGATCCCCTCCTCAAAGAGGCCCTGCGCTGCATACGCTGCGGACGATGTGGTATTCAATGTCCAATTTACCTGCACATAGGGGCCTATCCCTATGGCTGGAATTATCCAGGGCCCATGGGCAATGTAATTGCTCCCCTGATCATGGGCTTAGACCGGACGCGAGACTTGTATGAAGCCTGTACTCTTTGTGGAGGATGCCAGGCAGTTTGTCCGGCGGGAATGCCCCATCTGGACTTGTTCGCTCGCTACCGGCAGATGAAGGTAACGGGTAACAAAGATTTTGGCGGCAGCCGGGTTTGCATAAAAGAGCGTACCGGCTTTAAGTTATTGACTTGGGGAATGCAAAACCCAGCTCTTTATAAATCCGGAGTAAAAATTGCCCGCCGGTATATCAACAAACGCAGCCAGGACGGTTATGTCACCAAACTATCTGGTCCTATGTCTGGGTGGTTCAGTTGTCGTGACTTTCCCCAAATACCAGAAAAGAGTTTCCGGCAGCTGTGGCAGGAAGGACTGCAAAAGGAAGCTGCTGAACTAGCTAGTCTATCCAATGCCAGCCCTCAAGCGGCTGCTCAGAGTGAGGAGGGATGAGCATGTCCAGAGAAATGATCTTAGAACGATTGAAGTCGGCGACGTGGACCCAACCCTCGCCATCCAGGACGGTTATAACTACGGAAAAGGGAGCGGTTGCCGGAGAGGTTCAAGACTTCGTGAGCAAAGCTACGGCTGCCGGAGCCCAAGTGGAAGAAGTGAGCAGCTTGGCCGAAGTACAAACCAGGCTTATGGAAATATTGAAAGAGGAGCAGCTGCAAAAAGTTATTATCAATAATGACGAAACAGTAAACCAGATTGATTGGCAGCAATTAAGTGCTGAAACTACCGCGGAGGTGAAGTCCACAGCCCAGTTATCTGGTAACTATCGCAGTTATGTGGTAGAGGCTGATCTGGGTGTGACCGGGTGCACATATGCTTTAGCTGAAACCGGTACCGTTGTTTTAGAGCACAGCAATGATAATGAAAGGTTGGTCTCTCACGCTCCTAACTACTATATCTGTATAGTAAAAAAGGACCAGATATTAAAAGATAGGTATGTTTTAGCTGAGATTATAAGCAGCAGTCCAACAACACCAACAGCCTGGACCCTAGTAACAGGAGTGAGCCGCACCGCTGATGTAGCACTGCAGGTGGTTTTGGGCATGCATGGTCCGCG
>DLUN01000183.1:856-2047 GCA_003444615.1 Syntrophomonas sp. | reverse complement strand
GAAAAAGACTGCGCGCAAGTAAGGGAAAGCCCTTACTTGCGCATAAATTGATTTGAGGAGGCGCTCCCATGAGCAGGTCGGTTCAGAGAGCTCTAGCTATTCTTTCGTTATATAGCCGGGAGAAACAAGAATGGGGTATTACTGAGATAAGTCAAGAAATACAGCTGCCCAAAAGCACTGTACATGGATTGGTCAAGACTTTAGAGAATGAAAATTTCCTGTACCAGGGGGAGAACGGCAAATACCGTTTGGGAGTAAAGGTTTTCGAACTGGGTATGGCCTACTCCGGTAATGTAAGGCTGACCACCGCTGCTGAACCGGTAGTCCGGCAGCTGGTGGAACGCTACAAGCAAACGGTACATGTGGCCATCTACGCCGGCCGTATGGCGATCTTGGTGGTCAGTACCCGGGCAGGCGGTACCGGAGTCATGTCACCTCGAGTCGGGGCCGGGATTCCAGCTTATTGTACCGGTGTAGGCAAAGTCCTCTTGGCTTGGCAATCACCCCAGGTAGTTGAGGAGTTTTTGGAAAACGAGCCCCTGATGCCCATAACCCGTAATACTATTACCGACATTGACCAGTTTAAACATGAACTGGCCACTATCCGCCAGCAGGGTTTTGCCGTTGATCGCGGTGAAGCTCTCATTGAAACTGGTTGTGTGGCGGCGCCGATTTTTGGAGCTGATGGAGAAATTGTGGCTGCGATTAGCATATCCGGACCTATTGATGAGGTCGTTAATAGTAACAATTTTGAGGCCTGCCGTGCTGATGTAATCCATGCTGCTCAGACG
The DNA here is from genome assembly GCA_003444615.1 of Syntrophomonas sp. Classification (GTDB taxonomy): domain Bacteria; phylum Bacillota; class Syntrophomonadia; order Syntrophomonadales; family Syntrophomonadaceae; genus DTU018. Next base: position 1,256 of record DLUN01000183.1, on the reverse strand, counting down.
GTATCAGCTGTTTTAGGTTACCGGGAAAGACCTGAGTCCGGGTACTGGTAATTAAAGAGGAACAACTGCCATCGTACAGCGGGAAATGCATATTAACTTTTCCTCTTCATTGTATATGCGTATATCCCATACCAGGGTGGTACGCCCCACATGAACCGGTGTGCCTATGGCTTTTACTATACCATCTCTTTGACTGCGGATATGATTGGCATTAATCTCTAGACCTACAGCATAATGGGTACTGGGATCAATGAATTGGTAACTGCCTGCTGAAGCCACCGTTTCCGCAATCACCACCGATACTCCCCCATGCATAATTCCAAATGGCTGATGAGTTTTGGGTGTAACGGGCATGGTAGCCACCACTCGTTCAGGGGTATACTCCACTATTTCAATTCCC
>DLUN01000183.1:0-560 GCA_003444615.1 Syntrophomonas sp. | reverse complement strand
GATAAGGGGGTGATGAATATCATCAATATTGACCCGAAAAAACCACAGCCCATATTTGAGCAAGTAAAAGAAGGAATTAAGAATTTAATCATTTGCGGCGTATTACAACCAGATGAAAAAATCCCCTCAGTACGGGAGATGGCTCAGATACTGGCTATTAATCCCAACACTATTCAAAGAGCCTACCGGGAGTTGGAAGGAGAGGGCTATGTCTACCAAGTTACCGGTAAAGGGACTTTTGTGGCCGAGTCTCCTAAGGGTCAGAATCAGGAGAAGATTGAAGCCTTGCTGAACGAGGTTCTTAAAATGTCCCGGGAACTTATCTACCTGGGTATAACCAAAGAGCAAATAAAATCTCATCTGGATAAGCTGTGAGTTTTTAGGAAGGGGAGGTTGAACCAATTTATGATTGAAGTTCAAGGTTTGTGCAAAACCTTTGATGGTTTTAGGGCATTAAATGAAGTCAATATCAAGGTGCCCAAAGGGTCGATTTACGGAATTGTGGGGCCCAACGGCTCAGGGAAAACTACCTTGATAAAACATATGGTGGGGATCCTGAT
>DLUN01000037.1:2494-3441 GCA_003444615.1 Syntrophomonas sp. | reverse complement strand
AGATGTGTATAAGAGACAGCTACACATCCGTTATCCGGTAGACATGTTCCAGGTTCAGGCTAATATGTACCGTACTTTTCATATGACTGACCCTAATGTTTTTTATAACAAAGAAGATTTATGGGTGATTCCTACCGAAATCGTTGGGGAAGAACCGGAACAGATGGAGCCTTATTACCTGATAATGAAACTGCCAGGTGAAAGTGAGGCTGAATATGTGTTGATGTTGCCTTTTACACCTAAGAGCCGACCCAATATGATAGCCTGGATGGCGGCCCGTATGGATGGGGATCATTATGGCAATATGCTGGTTTTCAATTTTCCTAAGCAGGAGACCATATATGGACCTGAGCAAATTGATGCGCGCATAAACCAGAACACGGAAATAGCCCAGCAATTAACCTTATGGAGTCAGAGGGGATCCCGCATTTACCGGGGTAATCTGCTGGTAATTCCTATGGCTAATTCAACTCTTTATGTGGAGCCTTTATACTTGCAGGCTGAAAACGGGCGGATACCAGAACTGAAAAGGGTAATAGTCGCCTTTGGCAATAAAACGGTCATGGAGCCTTCACTAGAAGAAGCATTATTGAAAGTATTTGGCGACCAACCGGAAATAGATAGAATAGAACAGCCAGATAGGACAGATGAGCCAGCTAGAGAACCGGACACCGTGTACACGATTTCTGAACTGGCTGGTTTGGCTCGAGACTACTATGATCGGGCGCAAGAACGACTTCGCGAAGGGGACTGGTCGGGTTATGGCGCAAATATAGATAAACTTAACGAGATCATCAGCCAATTGGAGGAGGCAACCCAGAACTAGAAACAGTTGTGCTGGTGGCAGAGCAAAGGGTGGGGGAGAGCTTGTTAGTTACTGTTGGTGATCGGGTTAAACTTATCATGAGTGAAGCAGGGTTTACCTTTTGCAACTGTGTCTTTATTGA
>DLUN01000037.1:695-2206 GCA_003444615.1 Syntrophomonas sp. | reverse complement strand
CATTATGATCACACTAGAGGGCACCGGTTATTTACCCATGCCCAAACCTATATACATCCCAGTGATGCTAGTGCACTAGACAATCAAGAAGATTTCATGTACTACAATTCCATCGATCGCTGGGAGGAATTAATGCCGGGAATTAACTACCGTGAAGCAGCGGCTCAGATGGGCATCGAGGAAGCGGATGAACCTGCAGTTCATATTAACTGCTATATTGAAGATGGCCAGGTATTAGACCTGGGCCATACCAAAGTCGAGGTACTGCATACTCCAGGACATTCAGCGGGCCACTGTTCATTCTGGTTCCCTGACCAGGAGTTTCTCTTTACCGGTGATATTTGTTTAACTAAAGCGGGACCTTGGTATGGGGAGATTCTGGCTAGTCCGGATGATATGCTGGCATCCATAGACCGGTTAATTGCCTTGAAACCACCCAGGGTATGCTCCTGTCATATTAAAGAAATTGATAATAACCCAGTAGCAACTATGCAGGAATACAAAGAACGGATTTTTAAGCGAGAAGAGCGCATTTACCGTTATCTTAAAAAGAATCCTGCCAATGTAAATGAACTTGCTAATCAGCACTTAATATATCAAATGCACCCCACTCCCTTCGTATTGTTTTGGGAGAAACTTATGGTCATCAAACATTTGGAGCGATTAGAAAATATGGGTAGGATCCAACGAAATGCCCAAGGCGTGTTTGAAGCGGTATAGGTGATAAAGATGAAGATTGTGTGCTTAGGCGATTCTATTACTTGGGGGTTTCCTTTTGGGCCTCAAGATTCATGGGTAGAAATGCTGCAAAGAAAGCTGCAGGTGGAAATAATAAACCGGGGGATTAACGGCAACACCACCTCAGATATGTTGCAGCGTTTTGACCGCCATGTGCTGCAGGCTAATCCAACTCATTTGGTTTTAATGGGCGGCATAAATGATGTGGTGTGCCAGGAACCCTATGATGTAATAGTTAATAACCTGAAAATTATGGTTAATAAAGCCGTAGATGCCGGAATAACGGTGATATTAGGAACCCCTACGGCAGTGGATTACCCTCCCTGGGAACGGAGTTTAGTCCGGTTGCGACAATGGATACATGATTTTGCTGAACAGATGGACTTAAAAGTTATTGATTTTCATAAAGCTTTTTATGATGAAAAAGACAATCTCCTCACCGATTTGTTATTGCCAGACGGGGGACATCCCACTCGTTCAGGGTATAAAGCTATGTTTGAGCAGATTGATATTAGCATTTTTACTTGACGAACTTAAACCGTAGCCGGAAGTTGCTCTTGAGACAAAGGAACAACTTCTAAAGTAGTGATTACATTTCCGTCCGTGGAATAGTATTTTACCCGGGCGGTTGTCTCTTTTTTAGCATCACTGTAACGGGCTACTATAGAACCAGCGTATTCCAAATTGGAGGACATATCAGAGTTCAGAATGGGGCGCAGCAAACCTAGTGGCCCAGGACGGTCCGTTACTTTTATGAGTACGTCAGTTGAGGT
>DLUN01000037.1:0-417 GCA_003444615.1 Syntrophomonas sp. | reverse complement strand
CTGATATCCAACAATAATTCCCGCTGAATCCATCCTTCTTTTTCAGGAACAGTAGCTTCCAAAAGACGAGCAGACAGGGGACGAACTATGTAACCCTTATAGCCTGATAGTTTATCCACAGCATTTAAGGCGGAACGATTCTGACTCATAGGGCGCTGTCCCAGAACCTCACCAGTAATAATGAAAGAGGCACCTAACTCCTCCATGAGATCTCCAGCCTTTCTAAACATAAAAGCATGACAATCTATGCAGGGATTCATGTTCTTGCCATAGCCATATACTGGGTTTTTGAGCACCCGTTCCAGGTATTCTTCGCCCACCGGTTCTACCCGCAAATCAATTCCCAAATCATGAGCTGCCCGCTCGGTGCGCTAATCAGCTCCAAAAAAGGGACTGCTAAAGTTAATTCCCATAACA
>DLUN01000226.1:1136-5223 GCA_003444615.1 Syntrophomonas sp. | reverse complement strand
GGCTACCAATTCACTTCCGGGGCCTATGCCTTCTAGTTCCCCCAAGGGCATCAGCAGAGTGCGGTTGTTTCTAAAACCCACCACTTCCGCAGGTATATATTGACCAGTTCCGTGATTGGTGCGTATGTAGCACAACTCACCCAAACTTAAACGGGGTCCGGTTGCTTCCAGTGTCAAACCAATGGCTTGGGAAATCCTGCCCTTAAGGGAGCAAACCGGTAGTTTTTCTACCATTTCTATGAGTTTATCAGCTTGTAGTGGGGTAGGTTCATTCATCCTGCAGCACATCCTGAAAGGCTTTTTCCACATTGGCCAGTCGGGTTTCCAGGCGGGCATCTACTGTCCCTACCTCACTGTCCAGTCTCAACCCTCCAGGGCTTATGCGATTATCAACCTGCACATCTATGGATATCTTATTACCATTATCGGATAAACCATTGGTTTGCATTAATTCTAAAACTGTTTCTAGGTCTTTTTGGCTAACATACAGAGTTAGATTATCTGGTTGATCAATGTAAGATAATGCCTCCTGCAGAATAGAAGAAACTACATTGGGGTTGGTAGTCACTTCCGAGGCGATTATCCTTTTAGCCACAGCCAGACACACTCTTAACATATCTGCTTCACAGGTGCGAAACATATTCATTTTGATATTTCTGGCTTCCTCCAGCATTTGCTGGCATTGTTGGCTGGTTTTTAATTTTTCAGCTTCCATAGCTTGATGGGCAGAGGCAACTCCCTCCTGATAACCCTCCTGAAAACCTTTTTCTCGTAACTGCTTGGCTTCCTCTTGGGCAAGAGTACGGGTTAACTCTGCCTCTTCCCGGGCACTGTTCAAAATTTCATTGGCTTCCCGGCGGGCTTTCTCCATTAAATCAATGATCATTTGCTCGGTTTCTTGCCAGATACGGGCCGCTTCTTGCTCCACATCTTTACTGGATTGGGTTTCATTTGACCAAGCTAACTTAGCATCATCTAACTGTTCTTGCTCCGGCTTGGTTATGATATCACCCCAATCAATCAGGCGGGGCTCATCGATCTGCAGAAGATTACCTTTTATAATCCTAGACAATGATCTCATCTCCTCCACCCCGTGCAATAACGATTTCTCCCATCTCTTCCAAGTGGCGAATTACATTGACAATACGCTGCTGAGCTTCTTCCACATCCCTCAGGCGTACTGGGCCCATAAACTCTATATCTTCCTTCAGCATTTCTGACGCACGGGTGGACATATTGCTAAAGATCTTATCGGCCACTTCACTGCTAGCCCCCTTAAGAGCCATAGCCAGGTCCTGAGACTCGACTTCACGTAATACCCGCTGAACAGAACGGTTGTCCAACAATACCACATCTTCGAAAACAAACATGAGCTTTTTGATCTCTTCTGCCAATTCTGGATCCTGAATCTCCAATGCTTCCATAATGGTTTTTTCCGTGCTGCGGTCTACTCGGTTAATAATTTCTACCACCGATTTTACCCCGCCGGCATTGGTCAATTCCTGGGGAGCGATAGAAGATAATTTGCGCTCCAGGACTCTTTCTACCTCTTTTATCACTTCTGGGGAGGTAGTATCCATTATGGCAATCCGTTTGGCTACTTCTGACTGTCTTTCTGGTGGAAGAGCAGAAATGATCAGCGCAGCCTTTTCTGGATCAAGATACGCTAATATCAAAGCGATAGTCTGAGGATGCTCTGACTGAATAAAATTAAGCAACTGCTGGGGTTCCGTTTTACGCATGAAGTCAAAAGGTCGTACCTGTAGTGAGGCTGATATTCGGCTGATTATTTCCACAGTTTTTTCTGGCCCATAGGCTCGTTCCAGCACTTCTTTGGCATAAGCAATCCCGCCTTGTCCAATATACTGACTGGCCAGGCACATTTCAAAAAACTCTCGATATATGTCATCCATCAGGTCGTTAGCAACGGTACGAACGTTGGCAATCTCCAACGTTATTTGTTCAATTTCTTCCTCGTTCATGTACTTGAATATCTGAGCTGATTTTTCCGGCCCCAGAAATATCAAGAAGTTAGCAGCTTTCTGCTTACCACTTAAAGGCTTTTTACCAGCTATTGCTGCCATCTACGTTCACCTCGAATCCTCTGACAGCCAAATCCGCACTACCTGAACGGCATCTTCTGGGTTTTCTTCAATAAAACGCTCCACTTCCTGACGGATGCGCTGTCGCTCTTTTTCTTCAGGAGTCAATGTCTTGTCAATCAAATCCTCTAAACGAAGTTCCTCTTCGGCTATGGTCTCAAATCCTGATCCGGTTTCCTGCATATCCCCTGTCGAACGTTTTCGCAACAAGAGAACCATAATAATCAATAGCATCAAGGCCATTAATGCGATGAGTACCGGGAAATAAGGAGACTGCAATAGGTGGCTGACCATAGTTGATTCCGGCTCTGGCATAGGTTCAGTGTAAAAATCAATAAAGGCCACCGATATTTGATCTTCTAAGCTAATCCCATTATTTCCGTTTTCTCTAAGTCCAGTAGCACTAGCTACAATATTGCGTATCTTCTGTATACGTTCTTCTTCTGTATCACCTAAGCTTTCTTGTTGAGGAGAAGAACGATTGACCAGAACTGAAACCGTTAGATAATTGTAATCCACATCTCCCAGTGAAAACCTGGTTACGGTTTCTGTTCGGTTAATCTCATAATTTATATCACGGGTTTCCTTTTCGTAAGTAGACTCTCCTTGGGTATTGGGAACTTCTAAATATTCAGGAATATTCGTATCTATACCAGGTATTCCTGCCGGTTCAACATTGGTTTGGGTGCTGGACTCCTCAGTAGTGGACTCACTGCGTATAAAAGGACCATCTTCATCGTGGAAGTAACGTTCATCCCGCTGTTCCCGGCTGTCAAAAATTAAGTCAGCATGTACCCGTACTACCGAGTTATCCTGTCCCAATGTTCTGTCCAGCATGGTCTGAATAGCCTTTTCTTTTTCCTTTTCGAAGGATCTTTTTATCAACATTTGGGCCTGGACTTGGTTGGTAACGTTTTGACTGTCTAAAAACATATTGTCTGATACCAGGTTGCCATACTGGTCCACAATCACTACATTCTCAGTTGTGAGACCCTTCACACTGTTAGAAACCAGATTAATAATCCCTTGGACCTCACGAGAGTTCAATACCTGATTGTCCTCGGTACGTATCACCACCGAGGCTTTGGTGGGTTCTTCATCATCGGAAAAGAGAGTATCTTCCGGCATAGCCAAAATTACATTGGCCGCTTTCACCTTATCCAATGATTGAATGGTTCTGGCCAATTCTCCCTGAAGCGCTTCCTGGTATTTAACCCTTTTATCCATTTGTGTTTCGCCAAAACTGGTTTCCCGGAATAATTCCAGACCAGCCTGACCTTGGGGCAAGTTTTCGGCGGCAAGTTTTAAGCGTGTAGTATATTTAATATTTGCAGGGACCAGAATTGTGGTCCCTTCGTCCTCTAACCGGTAAGGAATTCTTTCTTCCTCTAATTTTGCAACTATCGCAGCAGCATCTTTCTGAATCAGGTCAGCATATAAAACTTCCATAGGTTGGACAGACGTTCTGTTAAGAAGCAAAATAATAAAGGCTATTACCACCAGGAGCATAGCTCCTGAACCAATCACTTTCTGGTTCATACTAAGATTACTCCAAGATTCCTTAAGTTTTGTGCCCAGTTGCTTGAGAGTAATCATAAGATCAGAATTATTCATGCAGATACTCCTCAACAATCAATTTAGAAATCACATTTGGATGCGCATTAATTCCTGATAGGCTTCCACAATTCGATTGCGAATTTCTAAAGTAAGTTGAAGAGCTAAATTGGCTTTTTCATATGCCAGCACTGTATTGTGGAGGTATTCTTCATCCCCCAGAGCTAGTTGTTGAGCTCTAATTGAAGCCTCCTTTTGCAATTGATCCACACTTTCCAGAGCATAATTGAGGTATTCAATAAATTTTCCGGAAGGTACCTGGTTCTGGTTCTGTTGGAGAACATCCTTGTTTACAAAGCTGGTACCCAGTAATTCCAGTCGCATGTGCAACTACCTCCTTAGCGTCCAATTTCCAAAGCTCTCGCCGCCAT
>DLUN01000226.1:0-937 GCA_003444615.1 Syntrophomonas sp. | reverse complement strand
CGCACTCCATTTCCCACTTGAGCAGTAAGCTTTTCCTGCATAATACCCTTAAACTTACTAACCGATTGGGGCGGGCGAGCTTCAAACACTACCACTTGGCGGCGATACGGTCCTGTTCCTGCGCTATTCCTGGTAGTCTCTGCATTAGCCATATTGTTGGCAATTGTATCCATACGCAAGCGTTGGGCAGTAAGGCCCGAGGCACTAATATCCATACTGGATAGAAAAGGCATGTTAACTCCTCCCCGTAATTGCTAATCGCAGTAAGCGAATTTCTTGATTCATACTGGAAGTCAAGGCGTTATAAAATAGGTAATTTTTGCTCATCTTAGCTATTTCGACATCAATATCTACATTATTATTATCGTTACGATAGCTCAAATCGTTTACCTGAATTATTTCCGGTCTGACGGATTCTTTCTTTTTCACCACTTGAATGTGTCGGGGATGAGTTGTCTTAAGCCGGGTAGGTTGATTTTCATCAGCTAGAATCTTACGTAATTGCTCCTCGAATACGACTTCACTTCTCTTAAATTCTGGTGTATCTACATTAGCAATATTATTGGCGATAACCTGGTTTCTTAGGGCTGTTCCATCCAGGGCATAGGATAGAACAGTTTGGGTGGGCGAGTTAAATATTTTGTCAAACATATCTAACACCTCTCCTCTAGGCCAAAATGTTCGACTTATAATTCGAAATTCCTTCTATTTAGGAACTAAAATGTTAAAAAAGACCTAAATTGTGCAAAAAAATAAGACTAGCCGTCTAAGTGAAGGCTAGCCATTTGTATGTTCCTACTATAGGCCCTCTTTACTAGCTGGTATAAAGTTATTCCCGTTTAAGCTCTTCAAAAAGATAATCATTTAAGACCTTTATATAAGTACCTTTCATCCCCAGGGAACGGGATTCAATTACCCCGGCACTTTCAAACTTACG
>DLUN01000130.1:3886-4411 GCA_003444615.1 Syntrophomonas sp. | reverse complement strand
CGGAAGGTGCTGACCGAGGTCAGCGGTATGCTGCGCCCTCTGTTGCAAGGAAGAGGGATAAGTTTATTGGTTCAGAATGAGGATGGGGATTTTGGTGCCTTGATGGACGGCTTACTAAATAGTGAAAAAGCTTTACTAATGGGGTTGGATACCTACTGGGAAGGTGTGGACTTAAAAGGAGATTTACTAAAATGTGTGGTGGTAGTCAAACTGCCTTTCCGTTCTCCCTCAGATCCTTACGCCAGTGCTGCGGAGAAATACTGCCGGAATAATCGGCTTAATACCTTCAACTACTTCATGCTTCCTGATGCAGCGGTTAGGTTTAAGCAGGGGATAGGTCGGCTTATCCGCAGTGAGGAAGACCGAGGTGTAGCTGTAATACTGGATAGTCGTATAGCTAAGCAATCCTACGGGAAGGTATTTCAAAACTGCAGCCCTATACCTAACCGGTTGAGTATAAGTCGCAGTCAAATTTCTGAGCACGTTACCCAATGGATTTGAGTTCGCTCAATTTAAAGGCTTCGG
>DLUN01000130.1:3247-3574 GCA_003444615.1 Syntrophomonas sp. | reverse complement strand
TGCTGCTAAAAATTTGGAGCTAGGTGTGAGTAGGACTGTTTAAGTTTGTGCCCCGACGGGGGAGATAGATGCCAGGGGGCCAGACCGATGCAGGGTTTACGATTCATATTGGGGCTGGGCCTGATAGTGGTGGGGTTGCTGCTCCTTTATTTATCATAAAATAAAAAAGGATAAAAAATGCTAGAGCCGGAGGCAGCCGGCTCTATTTGCTTTTTAGAAAAGTGGCCTTACGTCCCCCCCCTGGCAAATCAAGACCTTTTATCCTTCGCTCAGGCCTATACCGAGAATTCCTCCCAGTCCTCCTGCAGTAATGGTAATTGCCAACAT
>DLUN01000130.1:2513-3026 GCA_003444615.1 Syntrophomonas sp. | reverse complement strand
GTCATTCCTCGTACAAGCCCTTTGCTTCCATATTGCCGGCTTACTGAACAACCAGCTCCAAAAACAGTGATTATCAAAATTAATTTTCCTAGGGTGGGCAAAAGCGTTTCGCTGATTTCAGTATAATAAACAATTGTGGCAGTAACCAGACAGAGGAGCAGGGACCAGCCCAGAGCCTTGCCAATGGCTTTTAATTCTACGGATGCTTTTTTGTTCAAAGGCAGCACCTCCTTACATTGAAAATATGAATAGCTGCCCACTTATATGACTGCAAAAGGTATCGCAAATGATTAAAGTACTCGTGTCACTTTCCAGCGATAGTTGTCACCATTGCAGAACATTGGTCGAGACCTAATGAAGAAGATGAACATGGCATAGAAATGTAATAAAATCAGGTGGAGGAAATTGATTTTGAATCACTTGCTGTTTTGGAGCATAATGGCTGGGGCCTGTACAGCTTTGGGAGCTATCTTGCTGTTTATAAAACGCCATTGGAGTGCTGCCAGCCTGGCA
>DLUN01000130.1:1753-2169 GCA_003444615.1 Syntrophomonas sp. | reverse complement strand
ACTCAAGGTGATACTTTGATTGGTTTGGGCTATCTGATTATGCTTGGTATTGCTATGCATGACTTACCGGAAGGGATGGCCATAGCTCTTGGTCATGAGATGAAGGCACGTACAGGCATGGTAATCGCATTAGGAATTGGCATTCACAACATTCCTGAGGGTATGGCCATAGCTGCTCCCTTAATAATGGGAGGAATGCGACGGCTGCGCATTTTAGGCCAGACCATGGCCATTGGTATTATTACCCCTTTGGGAACTATTATTGGGCAGGCGGTAGCCTCCACACTGCCCTTCCTCCTTCCTCTAATGCTGGGCTTAGCTTCGGGTATAATGCTTTATCTGGTTTGCTTCCAGCTCTGGCCCCAAGCAGGCTTCCAGCACCGTCGCACTCGTTGGTATGGCTTTTTTATAGGTGT
>DLUN01000130.1:0-1492 GCA_003444615.1 Syntrophomonas sp. | reverse complement strand
ATGCTGCATAAAAAACGAAGTATAAAAGGAGGGCCTCTTTCTTAAACTAACCGAAAATGTTTTAAGGAGACCTTCTATTGAATTGGTTATATCTTGGCATTGCTGCCTTGTCCGGTGCGGCTATGGCATTACAGGGAACCTTTAATGCTGCTTTAGGCAAAGCACTGGGCTTATGGGAATCAACCTTAGTAGTACACCTGATTGGCACACTTGTGGCTCTGGTCATTCTGGTGGGAGTTGGGTTTGGGAACTTCGGTAAGTTAAATCAAGTACCTTGGTGGGCTTATTTGGGAGGAGTATTAAGTGTAGTAATAATTTACGCAGTAGCGCGCTCCATACCCCAAATTGGGGTAAGTAATGCAACTACAGCAATTATTGTTGCTCAGGTTTCTACGGCAGTTCTAATCGACTGTTTAGGTGTTTTTGGTGTTAAGAAAATGGACTTTCAATTAATTGACTTATTGGGAATAGCTTTATTGGCTATTGGAGCACGTATCCTGCTCATTGATTGAAATAAATTCATTAAAATACCGCAGGGATGTTAATCAACACAACAATGAGGGCAATTACTATAGCAACCATGCCAATAACCCCGCTCCAGAAAGGAACCGGGTATAGGAATTGGGCCAGGTCAAGGTAATAGCTGACCAGGTCCTCTTTTTTGAGTTGACTAAGTTTATTACTTGCCCATAAATAATTGATGTACGTATAGGCTACTAATACTAAACCCACTAAGAATATAATCAGTCCAGCTTTCACCTCAAAACCCTCCCATCATAATATCTTAGATTATAAACATAAATTCATGCCACGACAAAGGCCATATACTTAAGTTAATAAGAAAAATGGTCAATAAAATGCTGTTATAATTAATAAGTACCTGGCAGGCTTATCGAGGAGGTTTTTTGGATATGAAAGTCGTTCATATTACGGGCAGGGCTGGCAGTGGGAAAAGCCGTTTAATTTTTCAGCAGATTAAAGCCCACTTAGATGAGGGAGATGAGTGCAAGCTAATACTAATAGTCCCGGAACAATTCACCCTCCAGTCAGAACGAGACCTGATTCAATACCTGCAGTGTCCAGGTATCATGCAGGTAGAAGTGCTGAGCTTTGACCGCTTAGCGGAGCGTATACTCGATGAAGCAGGTGGAAAAACCCGAATAATGATTGACGACCAGGGCCGCCATATGGTGCTGCGCAAGATAATTGATGATTTGGTTCCTCAACTGAATGTATACCAAAAGGTTAGCCGCCAGGATGGTTTTGTGCGTCATCTAGGTACTCTTTTGTCTGAGTTCAAACACTACCATATAACTCCAGAAATGCTTGAGTCGGCATCTAAAATCCATACGGGTACGCTGAAAGATAAACTTAACGATATATCTCTTATATTCAAGCATTTTAATGATTACTTAGGGGTTCGTTATTTGGATATAGATGACCGATTCAATCTGGTTTTAGAGAGAATTCATGCTGTCTCTTATACACATCT
>DLUN01000239.1:5638-6039 GCA_003444615.1 Syntrophomonas sp. | reverse complement strand
GGGGTGGATGTGTTTGTAGTTCAGCCTACCTGTCCCCCGGTTAACGAAAATCTAATGGAACTGTTGGTAATGATCGATGCCTTTCGCCGGGCTTCGGCCTCGCGTATCAATGCAGTAATACCTTACTATGGATATGGTCGTCAGGATCGCAAGAGCCGCGCCCGAGACCCTATCACAGCTAAATTGGTGTCCAATTTGATTGTAGAAGCGGGTGCCCAGCGGATAGTAGCCGTAGACCTCCATGCCAATCAGATTCAGGGCTTTTTCGATATACCGGTGGATCATCTGCCGGGAGTGCCGACTATTGCAGAATATTTCCGTACCAAAGGAATGACTGATAATGCTGTAGTCCTGTCACCGGATGTAGGCGGTGTGACTCGAGCCCGGGATTTAGCGGCTAA
>DLUN01000239.1:5154-5340 GCA_003444615.1 Syntrophomonas sp. | reverse complement strand
GGTACTCTATGTACAGCTGCCGAAGTAATGATGGAAAAAGGGGCTAAGGAAGTATATGGTTGCTGTACTCACCCGGTATTCTCTGGACCAGCCCTCGAAAGACTGTCCCAGGCACCTTTTCAGGAGATAGTCATAACCAATACGATTCCGACGAAAGAGGACAAGCGTCTTCCCAATATGACTATT
>DLUN01000239.1:1563-4793 GCA_003444615.1 Syntrophomonas sp. | reverse complement strand
CTCCCTATTGCTTTAGAGGGAAGAACCCTTAATCGTATATTCAATCAGCATGGCTCTAGTGGATTGTTCAGCCTGGAATTGGAAGGCGAAACTCGTCCTCTCATGGTTCTGGTCAGAGAAGTTCAGAGGCATCCTGTAAACCGGGAAATAAACCATCTGGATCTACTGGCAGTGAGCATGACCGAGAAAATTACCAGCACCGTACCTATCCAGATAATTGGTGAAGAGGAAGTTGTCAAACAGGGAGCTGTTCTGCAAGTAGGTGCCAAGGAAGTGGAAGTAACCTGCCTGCCAGGTGATATACCTGAGGTAGTTCGCTGTGATGTATCTAAGCTGCAGGTGGGTGACAAGATAACCATAGCCGATTTAGAGGTGCTGCCCACTGTAGAAAAAGGCGGCGATCCGGAAACCGTAGTAGCCGTAGTGTTAAGTGCACAAAGAGGTTCGGCTGATGAGCCGGCTGAGGAAAGTGAAGAAAGTCAGGGCGAAGCAGAACCCGCCCAATAGATTGACCACCGACGCAGATCGCCGCAGATTTATATAATTAACCCATTAAAATCAGCCGAAATCATAAAAATCTGTGTTGGTCTGCGTCATATTAAAATTGGTAAGGCTGTATTGGCAGGAGCTTTTATGGGCAGTTTATACCCCGGTTATCCGGGGTTTTTTAATAGCCGAGAGGTGAGGAGTTTTACGTACATGAAAGTGATAGTGGGATTGGGAAATCCGGGGCCGCGCTACCGGGATACCCGGCATAATGTGGGATTTCAGACCTTAGAGGAATTGGCCAGCCGGCACCCGATACAGAGAGAAGAGAGCCGTTTCGATGCCATTATCGCGCATCTGCAGGTTAATCATGAGAAAGTGTTTCTGCTCAAACCCCTGACCTATATGAATTTAAGCGGCAAGGCAGTCAGAGCCCTGGTTGCCTACTACAAGCTTGATCTTCAGGATATCATAGTGGTATACGATGATATGGATTTACCGGTGGGCAGTGTTCGCCTTCGCCCAGCCGGAGGAACGGGCGGGCACCGAGGTATGACTTCCCTGGTGGAAAGTCTGGGCTCCAGGGATTTTGCCCGCATCCGCATCGGAATTGGCCGGCCTGACCACGAGGCGGTAGACTGGGTTTTGGGGCGGTTTTCACCTCAGGAAAAGCCTCTTATCCAAAAGGCAGTTGTCCGGGCTGCTGATGCGGCAGAATGCTGGCTGGCCCACGGCATAGATAAAGCTATGAACGAGTATAATTGAATAAAACGTATAGTTGCCGGTTTCCCTGGAAAACTATGAATAAAAGGAGTAAAGGGGCTGGCCAACTGTGAAAATATATCATGTATGTGAAATCTGCCAGCAGGTGTTTGATGTCTCGGAGAAGGAAGGTTACCAAGGCAGTATGGAAATGCGAGGTATGTGCGAGGACTGCTCGCAGGAAATGGGTTTTGCAGAAACTTCCCTGCACTCCCGTCAGTTTTTTTATAACTAATCACCCCTGCCTAAATAGCAGGGAACGGTTCTCCCTTGTATTCTCTGTTAGAGACCAAGCACTGGACGCAGATAAATGCTGATTGGTTAAGATACCCAGAAAAAAATCCCCCTTACGGGGACACCTGATGTGTTCAAACCCTGCGGGTTATTACGTGTCAATTTGGGTCAACAAATTGACGGAGGTAATTTTCTTACGAATCACATAAATTACATAGAAACAAGGAAAAGTGGAGGTATTAAAACGTCCACCTTTCGTCATGGGGAGGCAGCTTTGAACGAGACTTGGATTAACGCAATAGCGGAAACCATTCAGCGTAAGGAGAACGTATTATTGACCGGTTTGGCCGGATCAGCCCGTACTTATTTAATCAATATCCTAGCCCGCAAGCTCAACCGCAAAACACTGTATTTGGTCTCCAGTGAGGAAAAAGCTTATGATCTGGCCAAAGACATAAAGGCATTTTTTCCCGCAGAGCGCATTCTGCTGTTTTTGGGGCGGGATCTGGTATTCTTAAAAGACAATTATTCTCGGGTGGAAGAAGAGCGGATCCTGACCTTGCGGGATTGCCTGCTGCACCCCCGGCATAACAGCCTGATAATCGCCACTCCCGCTTCATTTCTCTTCCCGTTAAAATCCGTGTCGCAAATGAAAAAGGAGACTATTCATTTGCAAGCTGATCAGGAATGGCCGTTACGCTCGTTGCTGGAAAAATTAGTGCAAAGCGGGTATCAGCGGGCGGATACCATTACCCGGCCAGGTGAGTTTGCCGTGCGCGGGGGATTACTGGATGTTTTTCCCGTGGGAGATAAAAACCCTTGCCGCATTGATTTCTTCGGTGATAATATTGAATCTTTGCGCCGCTTTCAGATAGAAACCCAGCGCTCCATCGGTCCCGAAGACCAATTGACCATTATACCTGCTGATGAACTATGGGGAGAACAGCTGGATGCCACACTTTTTGATTATTTTCCCACCGATGGTTGGGTCTTCTATGACGAACCCCGCGAATTTATGAAGCAATATGAGCGCACCCGTAAACGCTACCAGGCCGCTATTCGCGAAGCCCGCCGGGAAGAGAAAACCGTGCACGAGTTGACTACCTTGACCTCAGAACAGCTGGCTGAAGCCATTCGCTCTCGTCCCTTGCTGTATCATTCCTTTTTTCCCGGCAACATACCCCAGGCTCAGGTGAGAATCCTGGAGCATGTTTCCCAGCAGGAAATGGAGCCCTTTTTTGGTCAACTTTCCGTTTTGTACAGCCGCATCCAGGAATGGCACAAAAGAAATTACCGGGTGTACATTATGGCCCGGGGGCGTACAGCCCGGGAACAGCTGAACAAGGAAATGGTAGAGCAGCATATCAGCGGCGTGGAATTTATAGACGGCAGTCTGGAAAAGGGCTTCGTCAGCTCCACTATGCAGGTGGCGCTGATCAGCGAACAGGATATCTGGGGCAAGAAGACTACTCGTACCACCCGGCGTCGGCGGGAGCGGGAAGAACGGCTGCTGGTGGAGGACTTAAAGCTGGGTGATTACGTGGTGCACGAGAACTACGGAGTCGGCATTTTTCGGGGCGTAACCCGGGTAGAAACAGATGGGGTTACCCGGGAATACATTTTATTGCAGTATGCCGGTGCTGATAAACTGTACTTGCCCTTGGACAAACTAGATGCCCTCTATCGCTACAGTCTTACAGAAGATCGAGAACCCCGCCTCAGCAAACTGGGAGGCAGTGAATGGGAGC
>DLUN01000239.1:0-1326 GCA_003444615.1 Syntrophomonas sp. | reverse complement strand
CCTGATACTCCCTGGCAGGCCCAGTTTGAAGAAGCTTTCCCTTACCAGGAAACCCCGGACCAGTTAAAAGCCATTCGCGACGTTAAACGGGATATGGAATCACGCCGCCCCATGGACCGGTTGATTTGCGGGGATGTTGGTTACGGGAAAACAGAAGTAGCCATGCGAGCAGCCTTTAAGGCCATTATGGATGGCAAACAAGTAGCCATACTGGTACCCACTACTGTTTTAGCAGAACAGCACTACCTCTCCTTTCAGGAAAGGTTTCAGGAGTTTCCTGCCACTATCGAAGTATTGAGCCGTTTTCGCACCCCTGCCCAGCAGAAACGAGTTTTGGAAGATCTGCGCAAAGGGGTTGTGGATATAGTCATCGGTACCCACCGTTTGCTGTCCAAGGATGTTAGCTTCAAAGATCTGGGTTTGTTAATCATTGATGAGGAGCACCGCTTTGGAGTCGCCCAAAAGGAAAAAATAAAAGCCTTAAAAGAATTAGTAGATGTTTTAAGCCTTTCGGCTACGCCTATTCCCCGTAGCCTCCATATGTCTCTGACCGGTTTACGGGATATGAGCGTTATTGAAACCCCACCTCCGGAAAGGTATCCCATTACCACTTATGTTATGGAATACAACGAGGAAATAATCCGCGATGCTATTATGAACGAGGTGGAAAGAGGCGGGCAGATCTTTTTTGTCCACAACCGTATTGAAGATATGCAGCGGGTTAAAAACGAGTTGGAAAAACTGGTGCCGGAAGTAGGCATAGGCATGGGGCATGGGCGCATGAAAGAAGAGGAACTTTCCCGGGTGATGATGGATTTTTTACAGGGGAAATTTGCGGTTTTTCTATGTACAACTATTATTGAATCGGGATTGGATATGCCCAATGTCAACACCATGATCATTGATGAAGCTGATAAACTAGGCCTGGCTCAGTTATATCAGCTGCGCGGCCGGGTGGGGCGCTCCCATCGGCTGGCTTATGCTTATCTTACTTATCGGCGGGAGCGGGTTTTATCCGAGGTAGCCCAAAAAAGGCTCAATGCTATCCGCGAGTTCAGTGATTTGGGGTCAGGTATGAAAATAGCCATGCGGGACCTGGAAATACGTGGAGCCGGTAATATTCTGGGACCTGAACAGCATGGCTTTATATCTGCAGTGGGATTTGACTTATACTGTCAGATGCTGGAGGAGGAAACCGCCCGTTTGAAAGGGCAGGAACCCCAGCCTCAGTTTAATCCTCAATTTGACATGGATGTAGATATGTATATACCAGATGAGTATATTCCCGATTCCGGCACCAAGATGCGCTGTCTCTTATACACATCT
>DLUN01000023.1:2325-5912 GCA_003444615.1 Syntrophomonas sp. | reverse complement strand
ATAATCCCGGCGGCTACATCACTTAATCTCTGTACCAGACCGGGGTCAGTGGTTACCAACACCTGGGATATTCTCTTGTCACTGGCTTTAAGTTTATTGGCCACCGTCCGTTTGATCTCATTAGCCTTATCAGCACTGTTCATGTTTTCATCCAGGCTAAGTCCGACCATTACCATCAGTCCACTCACATTGTTTCCTTTCTGTACTTTGGGTACAGCATTGACTCCATCGTTATTGACAACCTGATCATCAGTAGTGGTTCGGTTACCATCACCCGGGCGTTGGGCAGAATTAACGTCAGAATTCATCCCCGGCCCCATATTGCGGCCGTCATTGTTGTCGGTGCTGTCAGTCATTCCTATACTGGATACTACTACTGTGGCTTTTTTTACTCCTTCTACCTGCTCGGCCAGGTTGGACAACCGACTAGCTAGTACTCTCCGCTCACTGGCGGTCATCTCTTCATCGGCAGTGTCAGTAGTTCGTTGCTGATCTTGCGGTAAATCAGGTCTTTGGGCGGCATTGTTACAACCTAAGACCAAACAGGTTAATATGAATGTGAAACAGAGCAATAACGCCAGATTTTTCCGCAAAGTGCTCACCTCCTTTTCCCTTGTCTGAATTAGTTTTTTCCGGTTTCATTATTTCAAACAAGGGAAAATTTGGCAGGCACAAAAAAACACCCTTCCCAGCGAAGGGTGTCCTTTGATTTGAAAAATTAATTTAATATATATACTTTTACGGTGCGCCGTCCCCAGTTCAAGCATTGGGATCGTTCTTCCATAAAAAGATCCAATCTATCACCGCGGATGGAACCTCCTGTGTCAGCTGCAACAGCATAACCGTAACCTTCCACATACATACGTGTGCCCAAGGGTATAACCGAGGGATCTACAGCCACCATTCCCACGGCCGGCGTCTGGCCGGTAGCGGTACGGTTGCCGGTGTAGGTATAAGCTGAAGCCGTCATATACCTGGCTTCGCGAAAATTCAGTTGTTGCCCACCACGGGACACTGATGTAATGGCTCCCATAGCCACCACCTTGTTCTGGGGCTCTTTTACCACCTCGGTGTTTATTACCTCACGGTTGACTTCTTGCCCGTCGTGGTATGTTATTTTAACTGTATTGCGGGCCAGCCCTTCTACTCCTGGCTGGATGGTTCTAGTCAACCCTTTTTCCAGGGTATTATCCGTAGTTCTCTCTACTTGAAAGGGCACTGCTTCATCAATTACTTGCACCTCTTCGGCAACACGGATGATTTCAATTTCTTGATCAGGTACAGTCACATCAACGGGCATAGTTTTAACGATATCCATATCCCCTACCTCAACTCCCGCTATACGGATAGCTTCCTTAACCGGGATAGGAGGGGTAATGATTTCCCTGCTTTCACCATCAGCAATCACCTTCACCTTAAAAGCCCGGGTAATGACGATACGCTGATTTTTCTTTACTTTGCTGTTTAGAGAGGGGTCTACACGATCATATGCCCCTATTTTAATATCGTGGTCCTCTAACACATCTCTAACAGTATTGCTGAAAAAAACCCGGGTTTGGACTTCCTTGCCATCAACAGCAAGAGTCACTGGTTTTTGCAGGGCAAAGAACAGGCTCACCAGTAAAACAACCGTAAAGACGAATACGGCTGCCACGGGGCCTTTTCTAGGCCACACAATCCCCATGCTTCTCCTTCCTTTCTCCCCTTGATGATTGTAAAAATTTATAAATAATCAAGGGTTATTCCATTCTAGACAAAAGAATTATAACAAGTCAAATTTATTGCCACTTACAGTTATTGCTTACTAATAATGGCAATTCATCTGCCTAAATTATTATCCTCTTTTTTTAATTTTATTCCTTGGGCAGTTAAAAGATTGCTAAAATAGAAATGTTTTCTAGGGAGGTTGATTATTAGTGGGGCGATGTGGGCATCGCCCCGCTACAGACTCACGGTGACACAGGTTTAAGTGTTTTCACACATCATGGCCTGTTCTTCAGGCAATAACTCCTTTTACAGGCGATAAACTTCGGCAGCGTTACGGCTGGTAAGATAGGCTATTTCCTCAACGGGTTTGCGTCTCAGCTGGGCAATGGTCTGGGCCACATAAACCACATTAGCTGGCTCATTAGGTTTGCCCCTTAGTGGTTCAGGAGTAAGATAGGGGCAATCCGTCTCAATTAACAGGCGCTCTAAAGGAATGCGGGCCGCTACCTCTTTGGTTTTGCGGGCGTTCTTATAACTAACTGGCCCGGCAATAGAAATATAAAAACCCTCTTTCATTAAATCAATGGCTAGAGGCAGGTGCCCGGAATAGCAATGCATAATCCCCCCGTTACTGCCGGCCTTTTCCTGGCGGATGGTATCCAAAACCTCTTGATGAGCATCCCGGTCGTGGACAACTATGGGTTTGCCCAACTCCTGAGCTAGTTTAATCTGCTGGCGGAAGGCCTGGCGCTGTACATCCCGTGGTGATAAATCCCGGTAAAAATCCAATCCTATTTCCCCGATAGCCACGACTTTAGGCTCACGGGCCAATTGATACAATCGCTCCAGGGTATCCTCATCCAATTCCTTGGCATCATGAGGATGTACTCCTACCACCGCATATATTTGGGGATACTTCTGGGCTAGCTGCACGGCTTCCTCGGAAGATGCGCGATCATAGCCTATACACATGATAGTGGTCACTCCTGCAGCCTGGGCCCGATTTAAGATATTCTCTAGGCTGTCTTTAAGGGCTTCTTTTTGTAAATGAGCATGGGTGTCAGTATACATAAGTTTCCTCCTGGTAAAAACTTGCTATTTAACCCGCTTGCCTGGCTCGATTTCCGAGTGAACCATCAATACTTCTACCCGCTCATCATCGGAAGCAGCTAAAATCATGCCCTCGGACAGAGTTCCCCGCAGCTTGGTGGGTTTCAGGTTAGCCACTAGCACCACTTTCTTGCCGATCAGGTCTTCGGGCTTATAATGCTGGGCAATCCCTGAAACTACGGTGCGTTCACTATCGCCCACCCGTAGCTTTAGAACCAGAAGCTTGTCGGCCTTGGGCATTTTCTCGCAAGCTATTACTTCGGCAACCCGTAAATCCATACGGGCAAAATCTTCTATAGTGATGAAGTCCTTCTCTTCAACAGCTTTTTGTTCAGAATTACTTGGTTCGGTCACAGTTGTTTCCTCCTTGGTTAAATCAATACGCGGGAACAATGCCGGGCCTTTAACTACGGGAGAACCTGGAGGTATCAACCCCCACTGACCTGCATCATCCCAGGTTAAAACGGAAGGGTCTTCACAGAATCTAATTTGCTCGTTAACCCTCTGCGGTAAATTGGGCATGGTGGGGCTCAGCATAATAACCGCTATGCGAATACACTCGGCCAAGTTATACATGACCGTGGCTAACCGGTCCCGCTGCTGGGGATCCTTGGCCAAGACCCAGGGTTCGGTTTCGTCAATATATTTATTTGCCCGGCCCACCAGGCGCATCACGGCATTTATATATGCATTGAAGTCCAGCTTGTCCAGCTTTTGGGTGGCTTCTTCATAAGCTAAAGCAGCCGCCTCTTTAAGCTCGCTGCCCACTT
>DLUN01000023.1:0-2085 GCA_003444615.1 Syntrophomonas sp. | reverse complement strand
TCCTGCCCAAAATTCAGTTCCTTGACCAGATAATAACGGATGGCATCTACCCCGTATTTTCTTACCAGAATTTGAGGATCAATTACGTTGCCTTTGGATTTGGACATTTTGCCGCCTTCCAGCATAATCCAGCCATGGGCAAACACTTTTTTAGGCAGGGGCAGGTCCATGGCCATCAACATGCAGGGCCAGATAATAGCATGAAAACGCAGGATATCTTTGGCCATGAGATGGACATCTGCCGGCCAGTAGCGCTGAAACTGCTGGGGATCATCCAGGTAACCTATGGCACTGAGATAATTGATCAAGGCATCGAACCATACATATACTACATGCTGGTCATTCATAGGCACAGGTACTCCCCATTTGAAAGTGGTGCGGGAAACACACAGATCATCCAGACCCGATTTTATAAAGCTTACCACTTCATTGCGGCGGGATTCCGGCTGAATGAAATCAGGATGGGCTTCTATGTGCTCCAAAAGGCGCGGAGCGTATTTTCCCATATTGAAAAAATAACTCTCTTCCTGCAGCAGTTCTACTGGGCGCTGGCAATCCGGGCACATCCCATCAACCAATTGTCTTTCGGTAAAAAAGGTTTCACAAGGGGTGCAGTACCATCCTTCATACTTGGATAAGTAAATATCTCCTTTGTCAAAAACCTTTTGAAACAAATTCTGTACTACTTTTTCATGGCGGGGTTCAGTAGTACGGATAAAATCATCATTGGTAATCAGCATGATTTTCCATAAATCTTTAATGTTAGCAACAATCTTATCCACATAAGAAAGAGGCTCTTGATTGTTTTCCCGGGCTACCTTTTCGATCTTCTGACCATGTTCATCGGTGCCGGTCAGATAAAACACATCATAGCCCTGCATACGCTTAAAACGGGCTAGACAGTCGGCGGCTACCGTCGTATAGGCATGCCCGATATGAAGATTATCACTGGGATAATAAATCGGTGTGGTTATATAATAGGTTTTAGCTTGGTCCATAATTTGCCCTCCTTGAGAATCAATACCATTACCACTTATAACAGCCCGGGACTTAGGACTGTTACTCTGCAATAGGTATAGTTTACCACATCTTATCAAGGATATCCTTTTTTCATAGCCGGCCAGCCTCTCTTTTTCCAGTTGTATGGCTGGTTTTTTCTCCCTTAAATCCCTTTTAGGCTCGTTATTTGCTGAATAGGATCACTAAAACTTAACCCTATTGAGACTATTATAAAAATTTTTGTCTTTATATGTTGAAAATTACTTGACTATTTCTGCCAATGTTGGTATAGTTTGTTGTGATAAATGGTAATTTTTATTATCTAAAGGAGGATTATAGCAAATGATGAAGTCGACAGGTGTAGTAAGAAAAGTTGATGAGCTGGGCCGTATTGTTATCCCCATCGAACTGAGAAGAACCATGGGCATTGAAGAAAAAGACGCCCTGGAAATTTACGTAGATAACGAAAAGATCATCCTGCGTAAATATGAACCAGCTTGCATTTTCTGCGGCAATGCCGAAGATGTTCTCAATTATAAAGGCAAAAACATTTGCAGAAGCTGTCTCACTGAGCTAGGCAAGCAAGTTGGTTAATTTTTTTGGCTTTCGTATTTATCTACATAGTACTTATATATTTCGGACTTATGTATGCCATATTCCCGGGCCTTCTTTTTGAAGGCCTCTTTTTTATCGGTACCATTACTGATTAATTCCTCTACCTCATCCACAATTTGCTCCATGGAGCCACGCGGCGCCACCGGCGTTCTGCCCTCTAATACTATGGTAAATTCTCCCCGGGGCTCATGGTCTTTAAAGTATTGTAATACCTCACTTACCTGGCCCCGTTTGATTTCTTCATAAGTTTTGGTTAATTCCCGGGCTACGGCTATAGACCGTTCTCCCCCCAGCAACTCCTCGATATCCGCTAAAGTCTTCAGCAGTCGATGGGGAGCTTCATAAAAGACCATGGTATGGATCTGCTCATCCAGGCCTTTTAATATGTCCCGGCGCTGGCCGCTCTTAGCAGGCAAAAAACCCAGGAATATAAAGCTTTTGGTATCCAATCCTGACAAAGCCAGGGCAGTA
>DLUN01000038.1:599-2636 GCA_003444615.1 Syntrophomonas sp. | reverse complement strand
CCAATGCCGGCGGAGCCTGGGATAATGCCAAAAAGTATATAGAAGAAGGTAATTACGGCGGCAAGGGCAGTGAAGCCCATGCAGCTGGAGTAGTAGGAGATACCGTAGGTGATCCCTGTAAGGATACCGCTGGTCCTTCTTTGAACATACTGCTCAAGCTGATGTCCATTGTATCCCTGGTATTCGTAGCACCGCTGCTAATGTAATTCACTGAGTATTGGATTAGAGCAGGAGGGAACATCGCCCTCCTGCTTTTTGCATATGCCGGTATATGATTAGGGGAGGGAAAAGGGCTGAACTCTATTCATCCGCAAGCCGAGCCTTTTTATAAAGCAGGTACATCCGGAAAGGCAGTTTTATTTATCCATGGTTTTACCGCTTCACCTTCGGAAATGTATCCACTGGCCATGTGGTTGCAGGAAAGACTGAATTGTACAGTTAGCGGTATACTGCTGCCCGGTCATGGCTCCCATCCTCGTTTTTTGAATGGTACTACCTGGAAAGACTGGTTTGGTACCGTCCAGGATGAGTTGGAAAATTTGCTCAGCCATTATGAACAGGTTTACGCGGTGGGACTGTCTATGGGAGGGCTTTTGGCTATTTATGCCAGCTTACATTGTCCACAGCTCAAAGGTATAGTCAGCATCAACGCACCGGTTATCAATCGATTCTGGGCTGCTGCTGGTATGGTTTTAGCGCCGGCTTTACAATGGGTTTTTCCTTACTTTCCTAAGCCAAAACCGGCGGGAAGAAGCGAATTGCCCAACCGTTTTGATTATAGTGTTTATCCTCTCAAAGCCTTATGTAGTATGCTGGAACTGCGCCAACTGGTTAAAAAGGAAATATCCCGGCTGACTACGCCGGTACTGGTAATCCAATCACAAAAGGATGAATCAGTGGACCCGCGCAGTTTGGAATGGCTGGCCCAGCGGATCGTTGGCGCACCCCAGGATACCCTATGGCTGGAAAATTCGGGACACATAGCCACCATGGGACCGGAACGGGAACTCTTGGCCGGCAAAATAGTTGAATTTATTCTGAGATACAGTAATTAACGGGAGGTAGTAACATGGATCGTGAACAGGCATTGGCTTTGCTAAAACAGCACCTCACAAGTGAGAACCACATAAAACATTCTCTGGCGGTAGAGGCTATCATGCGGGGCTTGGCCGAGAGATTAGGGCAAGATGTGGAAGAATACGGATTGGCTGGTCTTTTGCATGACATTGATTATGATACCACCGGCGAAGATCCCCAGCGCCATTCCCTGGTAGGCGCGGAAATTTTGCAGCAGGAGGGAGTGCCGGAGGACGTCGTATATGCGGTCAAAGTACATAATGAAATACACGGGTTGCCCCGTAAATCATTATTAGATAAAGCCCTTTATGCCGCTGATCCGGTGAGCGGATTCATAATTGCTGCCGCCTTAGTACGGCCAGATAAAGACTTAAAGGAAGTGCAGCTAAAATCTCTTAAGAAACGCTTTAAGGAAAAAGCCTTTGCCAGAGGTGCCAGCCGAGAGCAGATGGCCACCTGCAGCGAACTGGGACTGGAGTTAGACGAGTTTTTGACTATTTCCTTAGAGAGTATGAAAAAAATTGCCTCTGAACTGGATCTGAATGGCTAGATTATATGCAAAGCGGGATATACTTATATAAAAGAATTATCCCGTTTATTGGAGGAATACATGGTAACGAAAGAAGATATCCTCAACTTCATGCGCCAGGAAAGCTATCGCCCCCTGTCTTATCATGAATTAAGAGACCTGTGGGAAATCGGCCCCGATGAGGAGAGCCGCTTTATGAAAGTTCTGGGCAGATTGGAGAAAGAGGGAGAGATAATCAAGACCCGTAAAAATAAATATGGTTTGCCCCACATGATGAACTCCGTGCGGGGAGTCATTCGCTTAAACCAGCGGGGTTATGGCATACTGCTGCCTGATGAACCCGGCCAGCCGGAAATATTCGTCTACGGCAAAAACCTTAATGGAGCCATGCATGAAGACAAGGTTATGGTGCGCATCATGGAGCGGGCTGT
>DLUN01000038.1:0-273 GCA_003444615.1 Syntrophomonas sp. | reverse complement strand
AAAGTAAAAAGCGGTGATAAGGTCCTGGTCAATATAACTTCCTGGCCTGACAAATACAAAGGGCCCGAAGGCAAGGTCGTAGAGGTACTGGGATCTAAAGGTGAGCCCGGCTTGGACCTGCAAGTTATTATCAAAAAGCACGGTCTGCGCGACTCATTCCCACCCGGTGTTCTGGAAGAAGCCCGGGAGGTGGAGGTACTTCCCCCGCCGGAAGAGATAAGCAGCCGGCGGGATCTGCGCAATTTACGAATGGTTACAATCGATGGTGAGGAT
>DLUN01000185.1 GCA_003444615.1 Syntrophomonas sp. | reverse complement strand
GTGTGGAGGCGGTTGAAGCCCTCAAGCTCGAGGATAAGGTGGGTATCTTAAAGCTTGGAACCACCTGGCCTCTGCCGGAAAAACTGGTGCTCAAGTACCTGGAAAAGACTTCTCGGGTTTTAGTGGTGGAAGAAGTAGATCCGGTACTGGAGCAGAATGTGGCCAGTATTATAGGCCATAATCCTGGTTTAAATGTGAGCTTATTTGGCCGCTATAAAAAGAGTGCTCTGCCCCAGTCTTTTGAATTGAATCCCGATGTAGTGATTAACGCACTAGCAACCCTTATGAATACAGAATATCAGCCGCGCCAAACTGGTGAAGTGCCTGCTGAGGCTGTGGTCAATATACCGCCACGGGATCTGACTTTCTGTGCCGGTTGTCCGCACCGGGCTTCCTTCTTCTTACTCAAACAAACTCTGCGTATTCATGAGGGCAATGGTGTAGTTATGGGAGATATCGGTTGTTATACCATGGGCGGTCAGCGAGCTGGACACTTCTTGCTGCACTCCGTGGCTTGCATGGGCGCAGGGATCAATATGGGAGAAGGATTAGGCCAGCTAAGTCGTTTTGGTTTCGATCAGCCGGTCGTAGCTTTAGCCGGGGATTCTACTTTCTTCCATTCCTGTCTGCCTGGCCTGGTAAATGCCCGTTATCATGACGCAAACATGCTGTTTGTCATTCTGGACAATTCTGCTACCGCTATGACTGGTTTTCAGCCCCATCCTGGCATTGACATAAACTGCATGGGCCAACCGGCCAACTCCATTTCTATAGAAAAAGTAGTGGAAGCCATTGGCTGTCCAGTGGTAGTGGCTGACCCATATGAAATCGAAGCCACTACTCAGATAGTATATGACCTGATTAAGCAACCGGGCATGAAGGTTTTAATACTCCGTCAGCCCTGTGCTACCCTGGCGGTGCGTACTAAAGGCCGGCGCAAAGTTTGGGTGGATCCTGAATTGTGCCGGGGTGATGAATGCGGTTGTGGACGCTTTTGCAGCAAAACCTGGGGTTGCCCGGGCAATATTTGGGATTATGAAGCTGGCAAAGCCAAAATCGATGAAGTAGTTTGTATTGGCTGCGGAGTGTGTGCCACTCTCTGTCCGGCTGGAGCCATAAAGGTAGAAGAAGGGGGGGCAGTCTGATGAGCAATCAGCTTGGCAAAGACCCGCTGAATGTAATTATCTGCGGTGTGGGAGGCCAGGGCAATATTTTGGCTTCTGAACTGCTGGCTTCTGCTTTAGTGGAAAAAGGGTACTATACAACGGTGGGCGAGACTTATGGGGCTTCCCAGAGAGGGGGCTCGGTTATGAGCCATGTGCGCATCTCGGCCCGAAAACAGTACAGTGCTCTTATACCCCGCGGCGAAGCTGACATCATTATCGGATTTGAGCCTATTGAAACCCTGCGGGTGGCCAGGGATTTTGGCAATAAGGATACTAGGGTAGTATTTGATCCTCGTCCCAATTATCCCCTGGGGGTGTTAATAGGGGAGGCGGTTTATCCGGAAATAGAGGCTATTGCCAATGAACTCAGGTATTTGTGCGATTCAGTTCAGATACTGGAGGCTACCCGGCTGGCCCAGGAAGCAGGCAATGCACAGGCTGCCAATATTCTGCTGATGGGAGCCTTAACAGCTATGCCGGAAATACCTCTCACCGCTGAGGACTACGGTCAAGTGCTTACCCAGCGTTTTAAGGGAGAAGTGTATGAACTGAATCAAAAGGTGTTCAACCTGGGATTCAATAGTCTGGCTGTTTAGCGGTCTATCCCTGGGGCGGAAAACTGCCCCGGGGTGGCTATCTTATTTGCAGACGCAATCGACTGAAAATTTTGACAATAATAATCTTCAGCAGTAGGGAGGGATATAAATGAACGGATTAGTCAAGGATCTGGCTCGCCTGATCGGCGACAGCAAAGTATTATTCCAGCCCGAAGATCTCCTGGCCTATGCCAACGATGCTACCCATTACTTTCGGACCCAGCTGCCCGATGCAGCTGTCCTGCCCACATCAACAGAGGAAGTTGCCCGGGTCATGTCCTATGCTCACCAGCATCACATACCAGTCACTCCCCGGGGAGCCGGCAGCGGCCTGTCTGGGGGGGCTACCCCGGTGAAGGGCGGTATAGTAGTGGATACCAAGCGGCTCAATAGGATTTTGGAAATCGACCGGGCTAATATGACTGCTTCGGTGGAAGGGGGAGTGGTCTTGCAAAACTTTCACCGGGCCGTGGAAGAAAGAGGGCTCTTCTACCCACCTGATCCCCAGAGCATGAGTGTCTGTACTATCGGAGGCAATGTAGCTACCAGGGCGGGAGGACCCCGAGGGGTTAAGTATGGGACTACCGGCAACTATGTTACTGGTCTGGAAGTGGTACTCCCCGATGGTTCAATAATCAAAACTGGCGGAAAGTTTGTTAAACAATCGGTTGGTTATGACCTTACTCATCTGATGACTGGTTCGGAAGGAACCCTTGGCATAATAACTGGAGTTAATGTGCGCTTGCTAACCCTGCCGCCATCTACTCGAACCATGGTAGTGGTTTGCGAGACTTTGGATCAAGCAGCGGAAATTGTTTCGGAAATCATTGCCCGGGGCGCTGTTCCGGCTATGATGGAGTTTTTGATTAAGCTGGCTATTACCGTTATGAATAACTATGTTGACCCGCCACTGCCTACTGATGGAGAGGCATTTTTGTTGATAGAAATGGACGGCACCCCGGCGCAAATAGAAAGTGATATTAAAACCATTAAGGAAATCTGCAATGAAATGAAAGCCCGGGAAGTGCGAGAGGTGGATGATGAGAGGGCAGCTAAGGCATACTGGAATGCCCGTTCTAACATTTATCCCCTCATAATGACCATATTTAATAGGGCCATAAGTGAGGATATTACCGTACCCCGCAGCCGGATACCTGATTTGGTAAGAGCAGTTCAGGAAATTGCTGCTTCGGTTGGCATTATGATCGGTCTGGCCGGTCACGCCGGCGATGGCAATATGCATCCTACTATCCTGCAGACAGAGATAAACGATGAAATGGCAGCTAAAGCCAAACAGGCTATCGAATTGATGGTACGCCGTGGTTTAGAACTAGGCGGCACTATTTCTGGTGAGCACGGTATAGGTATTCATAAACAGGAGTTCCTGGATTGGGAATTTGATCAGGTACAGATAGACTTGATGAAACGTATTAAACAGGCCTTTGACCCTTACGGCATAATGAATCCCGGAAAGATATGGCTGGAAGGAGGGGAACAGTAATGCTGAAGTTAGAAAATTACCAGGATGTTATCAATAAATGTTCCCACTGTGGTAACTGTCAGGCAACCTGTCCGGTTTATTTGGAGGATTTGCTGGAAAGTCATGTAGCCCGTAACCGCCTTAATTTAATAAATCAAGTAATGATATTAAAAACCATGCCCTCCTCTTCCCGTTTTAAGGAAATACTGGACCGCTGTCTGTTGTGTACCAACTGCACCCAGACTTGTTCCAGTAAAGTTCCTGTCTCTTATACACATCT
>DLUN01000091.1:4699-6709 GCA_003444615.1 Syntrophomonas sp. | reverse complement strand
CTGCCCCTAGGGAGCAGTACGCTATGTAAAGAACAATATTTACTGAGGTTTCACTAGGCCATGGGAATAGAACTCTCGCATATTCAAATTACCTGCATATACCCAGACAGCATTGTGGACAATACGATCCATTATCGCATCTGCATGTACGCCACCGCCTAAGCGTGCATGCCAATCTTCCTTTTTGTACTGGGTACAAAAAATTGTGGAACTGCAATTATGCCTACGTTCGATAAGCTCGAGCAGAAAATATTGCTCTTCATCAGATAAATCATTCAGCAACCATTCATCTAAAATTAACAGTTTGTAGTTGCTGAACTTTTTTAATAGTTTAGGTATTCCTTGTTTAGTAAGTGATGCTTCATCGTGCAACATCAGTAAGTCTGGAATTCTGATATAACGTGTTCGAATACCTTGCATACATGCTTGTCTGCCTAGTGCGCTAACCAAATAATGTATCTTATTGAAAGTATATATCAAAAAAGGAGCGAAAGAACAGGGGAGCAATTGATTTCAAGCACGCCATTGAGAAGCTATAAAAGCAATGGCTGAAGCATAAAGACCCCGGAATGCCGGGGCTCTTAAAACAAGGTTCATTTCGTTTTCTATGGACTAAATTGTACACAGTCTGCCGTCCCTTTGCTTTCTTATGTTTATCATTTGCGAACCCGATATGAATGCTTTCATTGTCCCTCCCTGCTTAACAGCCCTCCATACTAGTTCTTCATTTAAAACTACGGTGCTGGAGATCACATTTACACCGTAATTAAAAAGCACTGGAGATATGGGAACACTAGGCCCTACTAGAATAATATGGGAATTATTTGCTAAGGTTAGCAGCCTGGGCATAGTCTTATTGATAAGGGCAGTGCCGGTAATAAATACCACTTCTTCTTCAGGCAATAAATATTCGCAGGCTGGATCAGGATAATCGTCTTTTTGGGGTACTCTTTCCAGGATAGAAAGCTGGCAGAATTCCTGTAATCTATTCAGATTGGGAAAGTGCCCGATCACTGCTACCTTTTTGTCTTTTATATAGGGCAAAAAAGTGGAAAAAGCGTTTCCTTTCTCAGGATCTTGAGTTGTTTGAAAAGCTTGGTTAGTAAGGGCACTTACTTGATGGGCAGTATTAAGAGCAGAATTAATCGCTGCCATTCCTAAAGAAGCCTCTGGCCAGTTCCAAGATTTCACCCATCCAGCTAAATTTTTTAATGGCATACCAACAAGTTCTCTGTACTCGTTACTAGTTTCCCGACCGCCCTTTACTGTCATAGCCATACCCGTACCGAAATCTGATTTAACTAAAGTCCAATGCAAACCTAACATACAGTCTTGTACGGTCAAGTTATCAGGAATAGAATCTATTAAATCATCATAAATATCCCACACCCCAAATCACTTCTTTCTTTAATTCTTTATATAATAGGCCCCATTGGCACAAGCTTTACACAGAATTTTGTCCTCTACCAGTGATTCCCTGCCATCCATAATTGATTCGCCACAATTAACACATTTAACTTTGCGTGAAGGCCGGCCGGGGAGGTCTTCCTGCTTAAGCATTACAGTTACCTCTTCAATTCTGAACAGTTCCTCATCCGGGACAGAGCTCCAAAAAGTCACCGGGTCCATGTCGTCGGGTGGCTGTTGGCTAGAAGCGGATACTATTCTAACTCCTTTTTGGCTGTTCATGTCCACAAAAGTAGCTGCTAGCTTACCATAGTCCAACCACTTTAATCGTCTTTTACCGAGAGTGCATCCAGTAACTGAGGACACTGCATCAGCAATACAACGATCGGCCTCTACAAAAACGATAAAATCTCTGTTCTTCTTAGGATCTTCGATGCCTAAATGGCTTAGACCGATTCTAGCAATTTTAGTGCCAAGTATAATACCTGTACATATATGACCATGAAAATCATGAGCTTTTTTCAGGTCTTCCTCAAAAGAGCTTTTTAAGGGTATAGTTTTACTCACTAATTGATCGTTATTTTTCAATATATTTGCCTCCTC
>DLUN01000091.1:0-4519 GCA_003444615.1 Syntrophomonas sp. | reverse complement strand
ATATTTGCCTCCTCTTCGGATTTATTTTTTCATTGCAAAAGGTGAAGCAGATTTAGTTTTGTTGGTGCCTGGTTTATCATAAACCGCCCGCATTTTTTAATAAAGAATTCAATTCTTCTTCGGTAAGATCATAATGATAGAATTTTTTATAAAACTCTTTAGCCTCTTTAGCTATGTCATACTGATATATTTCGGGATATAGAAGATTGCCTAACCACTTAAGTCCAATTATTCTATTAACTGATGGGGGACGATCAAACCAGTTAAATGGACCGCTGGGCACAGCATAGACCCTTTCATTGTTTACTGCTGCAATACTTGCCCATTTAGGATCGGTTAGGATTTTGCTATAATATCCGCCCTGAGCATCGTTCCAACTTAAAATAGCTTCGGGATTCCAAGCAATAACTTGTTCTAAGGACACGGGGGTCATACCCATACCGCCTTTCAATTCAACTTCTGCAACGTTCAGCCCGCCAACAATATCAAGTGTTTCCACATGGCGGGATCCCTTAGGGTCTGTTTCCAAGCCACTGGCACCTTCAGCATAATACACCCTTACTTTTTGATCTTCAGGAATAGTTGCTGCTTTAGCCTGGATATCATTGACTGTCTCCCGGCAATATGTACCTAACTCATTAGCCCGATCTTCTAGATTTAACAATTTGCCCGCGAACTCATAGGCTTTATCTAAGGTAGTAAAATTATCTGCGTCGATCATTACAACAGGAATGCCCGTTTGTTGTTGGATTTCATTAGCCTGTTCCACATCTAAATACCCCACACTAAAGATGGCATCCGGGTTAACCTTAAGGAGCTCTTCAATATTACAGGTAGCCTTGGCATACCACCCTCCTAAATTAGGCAAGCTATGATATTGAGGCAAAATGTATTTCTTTTCTGCTGAATTTAATTCATAATTCCAGCCTACTAGTAAATCTGGATTTAAGGTATATACGAAAATAGTACCTACCGGACTTACGCAAAATACCTTGTTAATTTCTTTTGGGACTACAACTTCTCTCCCCGCCATATCGGTGATATTATGTAATTCCGGTTCGCCTGTTTTTACTTGCGGCTGTTGGCTGCCACAACCCGTCAAGCTTAACATTAACACCACTATTACAAATAAGCTTACGATTTTTTTCGATTTTTCCATCTTTCATTTCCTCCCCTTTGAACAAATATGAATTCTTGGGATTTTACAAATTGATACTTATCCCCATACCACCTAAATAGTGACTAATAATGGGCATTTGGTTATGTATAAATGCCCTACTGACTTCAGAAACTTCTCCCTCAAACGAGTTGTTTTCGTTCCTTCGAGTTACCATAATGCCCAAAACCTGATTACCTCCTCCAGCCGCATACCATAAAGGTATATCATCAATATGGTTGCCCACCCCTAGGCCTAAGTTAACTTTAGGCATTATCAAACGGGCTACGGCAATAGTACGAGCTAATTCCCAAGGAGATGAACGGGGTCTATTACGCATAACCGTACGCGGAAAGGGCTTAAACCTGCAAAATCTTAAATGATAGAGATTTTTGAACTGTTTCATGTAAAAAAGATGTTCGATACGATCAGCATAGTTTTCTCCTAAGCCAATCATCATCATGCTGCGGATAGGAATACCTTCTTCTTCACAGGTTTCCAGTATTGACTTACGCTTTTCCAGGCTATCTCCCGGCTTAGCCTGTCTGAAAAGCTCCTCATTAATAGTTTCGAGTGAACTAGTAATACTAAAGACCTGCAACGCTTTTAATGACTTTATTGTTTCGACAGACAATGAGGGTCCCAAATTTATTTCGATAACTAAATTTGAAATATTACGGATAGCTCGTACCATTGATAAAATTTCTTCATCATAACCGTCTAAACACGATCCACCGCCTAAATTAACTTGTTTAACTCCTAATTCCTCAATTTTTTTTACACATGCTAGCATATCCGGCAAAGGAAAAGGTTCAGCAACAGAATAAAAACAATAGCGACAACGGGGAACAATTTTGCACGGCAGTATTCCTCCTATACTGGCTGTAAAATATAATTCTTTACCCAGGTTTTTATCTCGGACGCTGTTAGCTGCAGCAAATAATTGTAGGGCATTTTGTGGAGAATATGATTCCTGTAGTATTTGCAGGGCTATTTTTTTATTTATGCCTTCGTTTAGTGCAGTTTGTAGTAGTTTAGAGAACAAGTAATCCCCCTCTCTAATAATGTAAAAAAATTTCAGGCCAGGGCGTATTCTTTCTCACTTTCCACAAAGTTTTCATCCGGCTCAACAGGCCCCCTAGAAGGTATGCAAACTTGGAAGTTATGGCCCCTTCGGTTTTTAACTGTTACAATATCAACATCTACCCCATATAGGGTTTTTAATCTTTCTGAAGTTATTGACTCACCTGGAATTCCGCTATACAGGATTTTTCCCTCATTTAAGAGCACAACCCGGCTAGAGTAGATAAAAGCATGTTCCGGAAAATGACAGGACATTAAGACCGCCATATTTAATTTAGCCAACTGGTTTACTTGACTTAAAACCTTAATTTGATTACCGAAATCCAGACTCGCAGTAGGCTCGTCCATGATCAAAACCTTAGGTTCCTGCGCTAGAGCTCGAGCAATCAGAACTAGCTGTCTCTCTCCGCCGCTTATTTCGGTATATATACGGCTGCGCAAATGAGAGATATTCAGTATTTCTAAAGCTTTTTCGGCAATCTTAATATCTTTTTGGGCCGGTGACGCAAAAGGTTTAATATGAGCTGTCCGTCCCATCAGCACCACATCCAGTACCTGAAAAGGAAAAGGTGGCGTATGCATCTGGGGAATATAACCCATAACTCTTGCAATCTGAGCAGGGGACCAATTCTTTATGTTTTTTCCATCTAAGAGCACCTCCCCTCCGTGTACAGGCAGCAAGCCCAGAATAGTTTTTATGAGGGTGGTTTTCCCACAACCATTTGCTCCTAATAAGCCAACTACTGCCCCCGGGTTTATCGTCAGAGAAATATTATCAATTACGCGGCGTGGCCCATACCCGCAGCTTAAGTTTCTAAGCTCTAGTCTCATTTCCAGACCTCCATAGTTTATTTCCATCCCCATTCACTGTTTAATAATAAGTATAGAAAGAACGGTACTCCTATAAGGGCTGTTAGAATTCCTAAGGGAATCTCCATAGTAGCTAACAAGCGGGCTAGATTATCAACTAATAACAAATAGGCACCACCTAGTAAAATTGAGGCTGGCAGCAATACCTGGTAATTAGGGCCGACAATCATTCGAGCTAAGTGTGGTGTGACCAAACCTACCCATCCAATCATGCCGCTTATAGAAACTGCAGCTGCTGTCATTAGAGTACAGCACACAATCACTATCGTTTTCATTAAGGCAGTATTAATGCCCAGCACCTGTGCCTCTTCCTCTCCCATAGCCATAACATTGAGACGCCACCGCAGCAGATAAAGCAGAATTCCCCCTAATAATATTGGAGCTAATACTACATACACATCACGTTGACTAATTGAAGCTAAGCTTCCCATAAGCCAAAAAGTTATGGCAGGAAGTTTGTCATAAGGGTCAGCAATATATTTCATACACGAGATGGCAGCAGAAAATAATGAACCAATCATAATGCCTGCCAACACTAAAGCTAGCATAGGGTCGTGCCGAATTCGTATACTAACTGCATAAGTTAAGCTGACTGCTAATATTCCCCCTACAAAAGCCATTGCTTGTATTCCCACCATACTAAAAGAGAAAAATATTCCTAAGGCTGCTCCAAAACCGGCACCAGCAGAAGCACCCAGAATATCCGGGGATACCAAAGGGTTCTTAAACATTCCTTGGTAGGCAGCTCCCGCTGCAGACAATGCTGCCCCCACTAATATAGCTGCTATAATACGAGGCAAGCGTATTTGAAATATCACGGTTTCTGCAGTATTATTCACATTGACTTCCAACGGCACTACCTGTGCTATTAATGCTTGTAGTAATTCGCTCGGAGATACAGGATATCGCCCCAGTACAACGGAAAGTATAAAAATAAGCACCAGCACCAATAATAAAATGACAATCTTCCCGCTGGTATCTTTCCGGGTTTCTACTAGCTCCATTCCTGTTGGAGGTGCTGTTTTCACTATTAGTCTCCTTCCATAGTCCTGCTCAAAGAAAAAGATAGCCAAATCATTTGTAGGGCAGATCGTAGATGATTAAATTTTCTAAAGAACAAAGCTCTTGTTGGTTTATGTTAGTTTTAATTAATTAATTTTAGTGCTAGTTAACCTATGTTGGCTTTTGTTGGTATTCTATAAAAATATTGATATTCCTGCTAGATTCATAATAAAAATGAGTAGGTATGTTGAAAAATAGGAGTTCATCCTGGATTATATGAGTTCATCCAAAGAACCAACCCCTAAACCGTGCCCATACCTTTAGCAGGAACTTTCAGTGACTTTGTGTACCAGCAATTAAAAAGGCCTTTCTTTGCAGAAAGGTCTCAGACTGTCGAAAAAGGCCATG
>DLUN01000109.1 GCA_003444615.1 Syntrophomonas sp. | reverse complement strand
ACATGGTACCGGTTATTTGCGGAAGTTCCTATAGAAATATAGGGGTGCAGACGCTTCTTGATGCTATTGTGGATTACCTGCCTTCACCCTTGGAAGGTAAAACTGCTACTGCTACTTATCTAGGGAGCGAAGACACAGTTG
Organism: Syntrophomonas sp.; assembly: GCA_003444615.1. Taxonomy (GTDB): domain Bacteria; phylum Bacillota; class Syntrophomonadia; order Syntrophomonadales; family Syntrophomonadaceae; genus DTU018. Next base: position 7,077 of record DLUN01000109.1, on the reverse strand, counting down.
AAGTTCTGCCTGATGCCGGTAAACAGTTTGCGGCTCTCATTTTTAAGATTGTCAGTGATCGTCATGTGGGTAAATTAGCTTTTGCCCGTGTTTATTCGGGCACCTGCCATGCCGGCACATATGTATACAATAGCAGCAAGGGGAAAAAGGAGCGGATTGGGCGCTTAGTTAAGATCCATGCCAATCACCGGGAAGAAGTTGATTCGGTAACAGCTGGTGATATAGTAGCCATAATCGGATTAAAAGATGTGGGAACCGGGGATACCCTTTGTGACGAAGATTTCATGGTATTGTTGGAACCCATTACTTTCCCTGAACCAGTTATTCAAATAGCTATTGAACCGAAAACCCAGTCTGACCAGGGCAAACTAGGGGAAGCTCTTAACAGGATATCTGCAGAGGATCCAACCTTTAGGGTAGGGTATAACCGAGACACCGGACAAACTCTGATATCTGGCATGGGTGAACTGCATTTGGAAATAGTTACTGAGCGTCTAAGCCGGGAGTTCGGTATTGACTTTACCATAGGCCAGCCCCAGGTTGCCTATAAGGAGACTATTTCCCACCCAGCAGAGCATGTGACCCGGTTTGTTAAACAGACTGGTGGAAAAGGGCAGTTTGCTCATGTAGTACTGCGTCTTGAGCCTGCTGAAGAAGGATTTGAGTTTGCCAGTCAGGTTGTAGGAGGTAATGTGCCTAAAGAATACATTCCCGCCGTAGAATCAGGAGTACGTCAGGCTCTGGAAGAAGGGGTTGTGAAAGGTTACCCGGTGGTAAACGTAAAAGCGACCTTATTAGATGGGTCTTACCATGAAGTAGACTCATCAGAGATGGCTTTTCGCACCGCAGCCATGATGGCGACCCGGGAGTGTTTGAAAAAAGCCGGGTCCTATTTACTCGAGCCCATTATGAAATTAGAGATAACATCTCCCGAGGAATTTACCGGTAATATAATCAATAATATAAGCAACCGGCGCGGACGCTTGGAATCCATGTCTACCGAGAATAATACGCAAATAATTAGAGGAAGTGTACCTTTAGCAGAATTGTTTGGTTATTCGACAACGCTGCGCTCGTTAACCCAGGGTAGGGCTGGATTCTCTATGGAATTTTCTCATTATGAAAAACAACCGGTTGCCGTTTAAGGATAAAATCCCAGGCCTCTATGAGTGTATAGAGGCCTTAATTTTTTTCAGGGAGTCTTCCAATTCAGCCAAGAGGGCAGTGATTTGAACAGAGTCAACCTCATTAGCCTTAGTGGCATTAAGGTATAAACGTTCTGCCAGTTCTGAGAGGTGATTGTAACCAAAAATACCCGCCGACCCTTTTATGTCATGGGCTATATGGGCAATTGTATCCCAATCTTTGTTTTTTCGAGCCTTTTCCATGCGGGCCAGATCAAGTTCCATCATAGTCATTAATTCAGGTAAGAGTTCTTTTCTTAAAGACTCCACTTCCGAATCACTGACAACTTTCTCTGCCTCTGGAAGTACATATTTATCCACGTAAGAATAAAGGGTTTGGCTGGAAAATGGTTTGGTTAAATAGTCAGTACAGCCAGCCTTAAAACACTTGTCCTGTTCTTCTTTTGTTATGGAAGCAGATACAGCAATAATGGGCAAGTTTAAGTATCGATGATCAGAACGTATCTGGTGTATGGTGTCGTAACCGTTAAGCAGAGGCATTTGCATATCCATTAAAACCAAGTCTACTTTTTGAGTATCCAACAATGAGAGGCACTCATGGCCGTTGCAGGCCACAAGAACCGAGTACCCCTTGCACTTCAGCATGGAGGATAATATGTACCTATTAAAGTCATTATCATCAACAATCAGTATACGTTTGCTGTTCAGTTCACCGGCATCAGATGCCGGTTGTTTATTGATGCTGGATATTATAGGAGCAGGGACAGCAATTTCTACGGGTATTCTAAAACTAAAAGTAGACCCATGGCCTAATTTGCTGGTAACAGAGATTTCCCCTCCCAATAGGTGTACCAATTCCCGGCAGATAGACAGACCTAGTCCCGTTCCGCCTTTATCGTATCTATTTACTTGCTGAAACGCTTCGAAAATATGGGCAAGCTCATTCTCAGGAATACCTATGCCCGTGTCCTTTACCGAAAATTCCAGCCATATTTCACCGGGTTTTGTTTGCGATTGCCGGTCTATTAGTCTTATTTCTATAGATATTTGACCTTGGCTGGTAAACTTAGCCGCATTGCTCAGAAGGTTTAACATGATACGTCTCAGTTGAAGTGGATCGCTAAAAAGAAAATTGGGGACACACGGATCAATACTGGTATGAAGTTCGATTTTACTAGAATCGATTCTGGGCTGAATCATGAGAAGACACTCTTCTACCAGTTGACTCAGGTAAAATTCGCGCTTGATTAATATTGAAAAGCCAGCTTTTATTCGCGAGAGATCAAGTATATCATTTACTAGCCCCAATAATACTTCACTGCACTGCTGTATAGTGGAAACCAATTCTTTTTGATAACTACTCAGTGTTTCTTGGGATAGTAAATCACTAGCTCCAATAATACCCACCATAGGCGTGCGTATATCATGGATAATTTGGGCCATCAAATTAGTTTTGGCCTGATTGGCTTTCTCCAACTGTTGAGCCTGATACAATGCTTCGATATGAGCTTGTTTTAATTCACTAAGATCTTTAATAATGCCAAAACTTCCAACTACCTTACCTGACTCATCATATAAAGGTGAAGGATTTACGTGAGTCAGCACTGGATTACCACTGCGGTTGCGAAGAGTGAGTTCATAGCCGTTTCTCTCGCCAGAGAAGCGCCTTGTTATGCCGGTCAATAGAGCTATTTGATCTTTGTTATCGTAACAGAAGTTGAGCAAGTTATTACTTACAAGCTCCTCCTGACTATAACCTAACATATGGGTCAAAGCCCTATTCACCTGCAGTATTTTGAGCCCCGTGTCAACTACCAAAAATCCATCAGCCAGGTTTGCCAATAGATGTAGGCAATTTGGGCTGCAATACCTCAGATGACATTCTTGTAAGACACTCTCTTCTGATTTGTAGTTATTTGTCCATAACCAAGTCATATCATCCAAAAAAGGCACCGTTTTCCCCCACCTTCATTTATATCCAGTATATAAGAAAATACGGACATTTTGTAGAATATCATAAAATATTTTCCTATTATTGATGTGGGAAATTATACCAGGGGAAGAGGAAAGGGCATGAGGGTACATTTTGGCTGCTAAAAAGAAAGGGCCAAGTCCAAGGCGAGCAGACAAAAATTGTTATATGAAAAGCATGAGGGCAGCTAGGCTGCCCTCATTTCCAAGTAAATATCGTAGAAAAAACAATAGCATAAGTCTAATGTGAAGTTGGATTGCCAGCGGTAAAAGTGATTGCTTCAGCCAAATCTACTAAATCCTCGGCAGAAACACTGCCCTCGAGGGTTACCTGGTAGGGCTGACCATCGATTTCAACATAATAGGTCATTACTAGCTTTTCGTCAATACTATTACTTCCGGCAAAATTAGGAACACCTGATGCCCCAGGTGCACCAGTCACGTTAACATTTCTTTCTCGTTCTTTCAGATTTTGCAGGGTAATGATTAAAGTTCGACTGGATTTATCAGTATAATGGTATTCAACTGTGGAACCCTCAGGGGAATAACTGTTGACTGTATTTATCAAAGTAAAATGCCCCGGAACCTGTTGAGGGGCAGGTATCTGGGCATAATGGCGCAACTTATTCGCAGCAGCCTCATTACTGCCAAGACGACTCGGTGTCTGTAAGTCGCCTGATTTCCAATAAGAATCAGTTTCCGGGTAATCAGCACGGAATAATTCGACATCAAAGGTTGTGGACATAGGTTCACTGACCCGTGATTCTATACTCATTTCCTCAACGGCGGGTGTGGTTGATTCCATTACATCGGCTACTTTGATAGGGGGGGCGACATCCTCTTGTCTATCTAATTCAGGTAGCGCACCAGTTGATGTATAATCATCGCTAGTTGACTGATGGCTGGGGGTAGGGAGTGATTCATTTTGTATGGCGTCAGTAGACGAATCATTCACCGTATGACGTTCACTACTAACCGGAGGACTGTCTGCAATCTGCGCAGATTTCTGAAAGGGCAGTATTTGCGGCACTAAAATGGCCATAAGCATCACTAAACCTACGGCAGCAGTGGCTAGAGCAATACCCCGGGCTCTCGTTTTCTTCTTATTCTCAGCAGAATGCAGGGGCTGGGTTGCCCGGAATCCGACAATATGTTGCATAACTCTATCAGTAAAATCATCAGCTAATGATGGCAAATCAGACTTATCGCCCAGCACTGCATTTTCCAGATGAGTTAATTTTACCTGATTTTTACAATAATAACACTCTTGCAGGTGTTTATCTATTTGCTCTTTGAGGGCAGGGGACAGATTATCTTCACAATAATCGAATATATACTTATCATAGCGTTGACAATTCACGTTGTACCCCCCTTTCCTCCCAGCGTTTTAGTAAAACTCTGCGCAATGCTTTACGAGCCCGATGAATCCTAACTTCAATATTTTCTTTGCTTACCCCTAAGGTTTCAGCTATTTCTGCGTTTTTCATATCCATTTGGTAGCGTAGAACTAGAACAGTCCGGTACGATTCGGGCAGTTCCATTATGGATGCGCGAATATCCTCCATAATTTCCTTCCGTTCAAAAATAGCCTCTGGATCACCCTCCATTACAGAAGGATAGTCTTGGTAAGTCTGACCAAAACTTTCATCAAAACTCAATTGAACTACTTTCTTTTTCTTTCTTAAGTTACTTATGGCAGTATTGACTGCAATTCGGTGAATCCAAGGCCTGAACCTTTTGGTACGATCAAATTGATAGAGTTTGTCGTACACCAGTATAAACACCTCTTGAGTTATATCCTCAGCTTCTTGGTACTGACCAACCATGCGATATACTATATGAAATATAGAGTTTTTGTATCGATTCACCAACTCTTCAAAGGCCGCCGTATCTCCATGCAAAATACGTTCAGCCAGTATTTCGTCGCTTAGCAAAACAAACCAGCTCCTCGAACGCGTTCAACCAATAATACGCAGGGGGTTTTGTATAGCTTACACCAGTAGGGGCCAAAACGGTAGAGAAAAACATATATCAAGGTATGTTTGGGGAATAACATGGTAAAATAACAGGAAATCCATTGGTGGTAAAGAACTAGCTAGTGTTGGCGATGGCTATGTGTTATGACATTTGGTTAAAGGGCTGAAATGATGAAGATTATGGTAGATGCAGATGCATGTCCAGTAAAGGAAATAATAGAAACATTGGCAATAAAATACTCTATACAGGTTATATGGGTGGCTAGTATTGAACATAATATTGAGAATAAATACGGTCAGGTAATACAGGTAGATCACGCACCTGAAGCAGCAGATTTGTACATTGTCAATCACATTCAACCCTATGATATAGTAATCACTCAGGACTTGGGCTTAGCATCACTGGTTTTAGCCAAAGGCGCACGAGCCCTTACCCCTTTAGGGAAGGTGTTGCATGAGAGTAATATAGACACTTTGTTAAGCCAGCGTTTCATGAATACAAAGGCCAGGAGACAAGGCTATCGCATTGGCAAAACCGCAGCCAGAACCTCCCAGGATGATTACCATTTCACCCAGGCACTTAGAGAGCTATTAAAAGAGAAACCACAGGAAAATTAATAGGGCATATGCACAAAACATATTGCTGCCCCTCATGCAGATGTTTATAATAAAGTCAAATATGGTTAAGGAAGGGAGAAAACTATGTCCGATCAATGTAAAACATGTCCTAGTGCAAACGGATGCACAACTGAACCTGGAAAATGCGGCGTAGATCCAGAAAAGGCTTTGCTGGGGTCGCTCAATAGAATTGAAAACGTTTTAGTGGTCATGAGTGGAAAAGGGGGAGTAGGAAAGTCCTCGGTTACAGGTCTTATTGCTTCCACTCTAGCCAAGCAAGGTAAAAGAGTAGGGATATTGGATGCAGACATTACAGGACCCAGCCAACCCAAAGTCTTCGGGCTAAAAAACGTGGAATTAAAAGCTAGTGAATACGGGATTATTCCCCCGATAACCAAGTTAGGAATTAAAATAATATCCATTAATTTCTTTCTTCCTAATGAAGATGATCCAGTAATTTGGAGAGGACCTTTACTAGCAGGTGCTGTTAACCAGTTTTGGGGCGAGACCGACTGGCGCGACTTGGATTATCTGATAGTTGATCTTCCGCCAGGAACAGGAGACGTTCCCTTAACAGTATTACAATCACTGCCAGTTACAGGAATAGTAATTGTTTCATCACCTCAGGATTTAGCTTTTATGGTAGTAAAGAAGACCATTAAGATGACCCAGAAGCTGAGTATTCCTATCCTCGGATTGGTGGAAAACATGAGTTTTGCCATATGCAATCACTGCGGCGAGAAGCTAGAAATATTCGGAAAGAGCCAGGGTGAAGTAATCGCTCGGGACAGCGGCATTGAATTTCTAGGGAAATTGCCCTGGGATGCTGAACTTAATAACCTGGTAGACCAAGGAAGAATTGAGGAATATGATTCTCCCGCTGCCCATGAAATGGTTGAAAATATTATCAGAGTTCTGGATAGCTCTATAAAAAACTAGAATATATGGTCTCAAAAATACATATGGATTATGGTGAATCGAACCTAAATTTTTTAATTGAGTAGATAATATATGACATTCTATTGGAACTTTTGTGTATAATCTATATAGGTAATAATTTTGCTATTACTAATATTAGTTTCACCATAGTGCAAAGGAGGGGTTTTCAGTGGGCATGAAAATGTTTTTAGAACTGAAAAACCTGTTTGCTGATCTAGCATCAACTCTTATATTGGGCAAAACTAAAGATGCCGCTAATTTGGCACTTATTTTATCAGAAAAAAGCAAGGCTCTGGCAGAAGAGTTAGCCAAATAACTAAGAAGAGCAACCGCTGCAGTCCATGCAGCGGTATTTTTATTTGAGTACGATTATAAAACTATCAAACAGGCGGTGTACTAAGCAAATGGATGCTCTTTTTTCGTCACAG
>DLUN01000012.1:1452-2898 GCA_003444615.1 Syntrophomonas sp. | reverse complement strand
GCCAAGTATGGTAAGGAAATAAGGAAAAAATACGGTGATGAGGCAGTAGACAAATCCAACCGGAAATTGAAAGGGATGACTCAAGAACAGTATGCTCAATTCGAAAAGCTAGGCCAAATGGTTCTGGATACTCTCAAGGAAGCTTTGCCTACCGGCGATCCAGCTAGTGAGCTGGCTCAGAAAACCGCGGACTTACATCGCCAGTGGCTGAGTTTTAGCTGGGATAAATACAGTAAGGAAGCTCATGCCGGTCTGGCGCAGATGTATGTGGATGATGAGAGGTTTACCGCTTACTACGACCAGGTTCAACCCGGCGCAGCTGAGTTCTTAAGAGATGCTATTTTAATCTATACGGGAATGCAGGAATAGAGTGCGTGCAAGAGGGGACGGTTCTTTCTGTCATGTCGAACTAACCAATTTTATGTTAATGAACCTTGGCAGACATGACAGAAAGAACCGTCCCCTCTTGCACTCGCAGTGTCGTCGCCCGCGGGTTTATCCCTGTAGGATACCAATTCCAATGGCCCCGGGCCCGTCGGCTATTCCCGGCACAGCAGTTTTGGGAATTTGATCGGGCCGGCTTTGCATATGCTCATAAAACTCCTGACTGGTGATGGAGATGTTTTCACGATACTGCTGCTCCCCAAAGAAAATATGGAAGGCTACCTCTCCTATACGATATTTTTCCATCAAATCCCTGGGAATACTCCCGGCTGAGTCAACAATCTGTGCTATTTTCCGCTGCACATTATCAAGCTCCTTATCGACAATAGATTTAACTGCCCATACCCCAGTGGTGATTGCCCCCATGGTTATTATTCCCTATATCCAACACCATATATAACCAACTACCAGGTAAAGTTCGCTCCTCCTCACCAATTACTTGCCAGCCGCAGGCTTACTGCAAAGGGCATGCAAGATGTATTGAACCAGTCCCTTTAGCTCAGCAGCCTTTTTTCCCCTTCTATAGCTTGAAGGGGTCGGATATCTTGAGTTACTTCCATGGTCCCCATATAGGTGCCATTTTCATCCCGCACCGCAAAATACCTGATGTACACATATTTGTCCTTCATGTTTATCCAGAATGACTCGCTGTTTTTGCGTCCCTGCTTAAAATCGTCCACCAGTTTCTCTACCACATGAACACTGGCTGGCGGGTGACAGTTTTGTACGTTGCGTCCGATAATAGTTTTAGGCCGGGCAAAGACTCTTTCCGGAGAACCTGAAAAGTACTTGACGATATCGTCTTTATCGATATAGGTAATATCCACAGGAAGATGATTTAGTATAAGGTTTATTTCTTGGGGTTTTAATACTCCAGTGGGAAAGCGAATCGCTTGGTCCTTCTGTACTTCAGAACTTAAGTCTTTTCGGGGCGGGTCCCATTCGGTTCCTGGCTCCACCAGGCAGTAACCGATTTCCGGGCTTTCATCGCGGATAGTTACC
>DLUN01000012.1:0-1399 GCA_003444615.1 Syntrophomonas sp. | reverse complement strand
TTACCAGAGCCACTACTTCATCCGTTTGTTTTACAACGGCTTCCTTATCTCCCTGGTAATCGGTCAGCATTTGTTTTAATTTCTTAATCTCCGAACGAATTTGATCGTCTACTCCCCACATAACCTTTGGGGGTGCTGTGATGCCGTACTTTTCTAAATAGGGAAAGAGCAAGTTTTCCTTACGGCTGTAATGCTTGTCAATATCAGCTAATTCATTTACTATCTCGATAGCCCTTAATATATTATTCTGCTCATCAGACTGTTGCAGAGAAGCTATAGCTGGTTTAAGTTTGTTGTCAATCAGATCCTCGATGGCCTGGTTTTCTGCCTTGAAAGTGTGCACCGGATGCCCGGGAGTCTCTGGCCCCTGATCCTGTCGATGAATCTCTTCTATAGAGCCCTTAAACACGGCGGCATGGACATCACAGAGGCGCTGAACTTCTTCCACAGGCATACCCTCGGCAATTAGACTCTGTTCCAGATCAGATATTTCTTTAGCTTGAACCCCCCCAAACACTCGTTCAAACTCTTCTTTTACCTCCTCAACACTTTTGCCCTCATAAAGCTGTAGAATTAATTCCTTTAACTTTTGCTGCCTAAACTCTCGATTGTTAATGTACTCGCTCATACTGCGCCCCCTGCGTTTAATTCTTTTTTTGCAGTATGAGCTTTTTATTTCTAACCTATGCAGGACCAAGTGGTACAGTAATGTTTGGGTAAATAATAGCAAGCAATATCTATCCTGAGATGTAGTCAAAACGTTGCTAAAATGATAGGCTAAAGGTAGTGACCTAGTTTATTATTGGCAGTAGCTAAAGATATACAGGTGAGGAGGCAAATTATATGTTTGGCTTGATAGGTAATTTTGGTCCTTGGGAACTAGTTTTTATTCTGGTTATTGTGCTGATTATTTTTGGCCCCGGCAAACTCCCTCAATTAGCTGAATCTATGGGGAAAGCCATTAAGAATTTCAGAAAAGCCAAGGAAGATGACTTCCAAGAACTCGAGGACAAAGAGGCCTAATTGCAATACCTTTTTAGACAAGAAGGTGGTTTAGCACAGGGTAAAATATTACCAGGCTAACTGTTCACCGGTAGGTTTAACTTATAAGGACTATACCCTGCCCTAAAATGCATAGGAAATGCATTATGGGGCAGTAGTAGTCTAGGCTAGTGGGCTTTTTTATTATTTGTAAAATTTATTACCGTTAGCTGTCTCATTTATGCTATCATTAAGACTGTATTTGGTTTAGTTCTTTGTCAAAAGCTCCCTAAAGGTTAGCAGTACGGTAGTATGGGAGTTTTGAAGAACTAACTCACCTTTTGTAGGACAGGAGGATGGATTACAATTGGATATTTTATTGACTCTTATACCCGTTCTATTGGTATTGGGCTTGCTT
>DLUN01000248.1:3966-5885 GCA_003444615.1 Syntrophomonas sp. | reverse complement strand
ATGAAACTCACCAACTTAAGCGCCCAGCGATCTTTGCGGCAGATATGGCCAGAACTGGGTGAATACTTTGCCCTGGTGTGGGGGGATGATTTTATAAAAGCTCTGGGCTATACTCTAGTGCAGGAAATCATGTCCCGGCAGGGGGCTGATAAAATAATACTGGTGGGTGATATATACACCTATAGCGATTTGCTGGAAGCACTCACTGGTTTTGGGGTTCCCATCTCCGTACAATCCTTAAAACCGGTGGATTACGAAGTAATGACCTATCGCCTGCTCTATGACCGGGGCTGTGCGGTAAGCAACAGTTATGTAAATCCATCAGGCTGGGAAAAAGGCAATCTGATTTTGGTTTTCGATGGAGAAGCGGAAAGTATGATAGCTGCACAGCCAGGCCAGTTTTTGTTCCGGCTGACCAATGACAGCCGGGGACTGGCTCCCGAATTGGAAGAGCACCTGGAGCAGAACGGTATCGGAGGCAGTCTGGGAACCATAGCCCCCATACTGGAAAGCTGTATAAAAGTGAAAGCAGGAATTGCTTCTGCCTGCGCAGAACTAGACATGTCGAGACCCACCGCACCGTTTGAGGCCCTACAACAAGCGGGTGAACAAATAGGAGTCTGGGACATCTTCCTTGACAAGGTCTACTAAGGTATTTATAATACCTTAAAGAATTGACAGAGCATCCAAGGGCTGGGATAAGGATCACCGCGAAGCGAGCTTGGTCTCGCTTTTTGAAGTTCTAATGATAGGAGCGATCACATGGCCGAAGAGAAAGAGGTTCTGCTGACTAAAGAGGGTCTTGATAAACTGGAGAGTGAACTGGAATACCTAAAATCGGTGCGACGGGAAGAAATCGCCGAAAGAATAAAACAAGCGATAGCCTTTGGAGATATAACTGAAAATTCCGAATATGAAGATGCTAAAAACGAGCAGGCCTTTATCGAAGGCCGTATACTAACTCTAGAAAAGACCCTTAAGAATGCACGCCTCATGGAAGACGGAGAAATACGCACCGATGTGGTTTCTCTGGGATCTAGAGTGACGCTCAAAGAGATGAAATCCGGACGGGAAATTCATGTTACTCTAGTATCATCGGTAGAGTCCAAACTCAAAGATGGCAAAATATCCGATGAATCACCGGTAGGCAAAGCCGTTTTGGGCAAAAAGGTAAATTCCACCGTAACCGTGGAAGCCCCGGCGGGACCTATCAAGTATAAGATTATTAAAGTTGAGAGATAGATAGGGTGCAAGAGGGGACGGTTCTTCCTTGCACCGATTAGAGGCTTTCGTAGGGGGCGATGCCCACATCGCCCCGCGGTGATAATCGCTTTGAAAATGCCCTAGCGGTGGACAGACCTGGAAGCTATCTTATATGTCATATGTCATCGCGAGGAGCGAAGCGACGTGGCGATCTCAAAAAAATCTACGGTTAGTGTCTATAGATTGCCACGCCCCCTGCGGGGGCTCGCAATGACACGAAAGATGACAAGGTTTGAGTTTTTTCATTTATCGTGGCCTGACCTTCAGGTGATAATCGCGAGCGTAGCGAAGCAATCTCAAACGAGATTAACTCAAACATTAACCATTATCTGTTTGTACAATAAATGAGGCACACCATCAGTCGCCTCAATATTTTTTATGAGGAAGTGTTACCCATGAGCGATCATTCCATCCCACCCACCGAACCCAATTTAAGCGAGTTAAAAAAGGTACGCCTGGAAAAACTGAAGGAACTTCAGGAAACAGGGATTGACCCCTTTGGAGGTCGGTTTGAACGCAACGCCAAAGCCCAGCAAATAAAGGACAACTTTACCACCCTAGAAGGGCAAACAGTGCGCATAGCTGGCCGCATTATGTCTAAACGCCGTCATGGCAAAGCCGGTTTTGCCGATTTGCAGGATTTAACCGGCAGCATA
>DLUN01000248.1:2626-3740 GCA_003444615.1 Syntrophomonas sp. | reverse complement strand
TCCAAATCCCTTAACCCCCTGCCCGAAAAGTGGCATGGCCTCAAGGATGTGGAACTACGCTACCGTCAACGCTATGTGGATTTAATCGTTAATCCCCAGGTGCGTGACGTTTTCGTGAAGCGCAGCCGTATTATAAAGGAAATGCGCAACTACCTTGATGACCAGGGCTTTTTAGAAGTGGAAACTCCCATGATGCACCCCATTCCCGGTGGAGCCACTGCCCGGCCCTTCGTGACTCATCACAATACCCTGGATATGGATTTGTACCTGCGCATAGCCCCCGAGTTATACTTAAAACGACTCATTGTAGGCGGGCTGGAAAAAGTCTATGAGATAAACCGCAGCTTCCGCAATGAGGGAATATCTACCCGGCATAACCCCGAGTTTACCATGCTGGAGATATACCAGGCTTATGCCGATTACGAAGTGATGATGGAACTGACCGAGAATTTAATTGCTAACACCGTACAGAAGATAAATGGCTCTTTGCAGGTGGAATTTGAAGGGCACACCATAGATTTCACCACTCCCTGGCGGCGGATTTCCATGCTGGAAGCCATAAAGGAACATACCGGGGTTGATTTCGCCAGTATAACCACCGATGCCCAAGCTCGCCAGGCTGTTGCCAAACTAGGTATGAAAGTAGAAGAAAATGCTTCCCGCGGGGAGCTCATTAATGAGGTTTTTGAGGCCTTTGTAGAGGACAAGCTGATTCAGCCTACCTTTATATATGGCCATCCGGTGGAAATATCTCCTCTGGCCAAGCGTAACCGGGAGCATCCCGAGTTAACCGATCGCTTTGAGGTTTTCATCATGCAGCGGGAAATTGCCAATGCCTTTTCCGAGCTCAATGACCCGATCGACCAAAAAGAACGCTTTATGAAGCAGGTGGAGAAGCGAGCCCGGGGAGATGCAGAAGCTCATATGATGGATGATGATTATATCAATGCTTTAGAATACGGTATGCCGCCCGCCGGAGGACTGGGTATCGGCATAGACCGATTGGTCATGATCATAACCGGTTCCACCTCCATCCGCGACGTCATCCTCTTCCCCACCCTACGCCCCCGCACCGAGTAAAGTATTAGAACGTGCAAGAGGGGACGGTTCTTTC
>DLUN01000248.1:1416-2406 GCA_003444615.1 Syntrophomonas sp. | reverse complement strand
GAGGGGACGGTTCTTTCTGTCATGGCTGAATATGTAGGGTGACAGATAAGTATGACAGAAAGAACCGTCCCTTCTTGCATTTCAGTACATATTTGGCAATAATATTGAAAATAGGGGGTTATCTGGTAGGGGGGAGCAGATGTGCCTAGACAGGGACGCAAAAAAGCCTTGTATTCCACTTATCATATAATACAACGTGGTAATAATCGACAAGTAATATTTAAATCTGACCAAGACAGGTTTTACTATTTAGAGTTGCTGCGTAAAAGTAAACAAAAATACAAATTCCTACTTTATGCCTATTGTTTAATGAACAATCACGTTCATCTTGCTCTGTATGATAATGGTACTGATATTTCACATATTATGAGAAGCCTAAATGGTAGCTATGCCAGTTATTATAATAAAAAATACCAGAGGAGTGGGCACCTTTTTCAGGATAGGTTTAAGAGTGAGTTAGTAACGAAGGACGAATACATTTTGGAACTGAGTCGTTATATTCATAACAATCCTGTTAAAGCTGGCTTGGTAAAAAACCCAGAAGGGTACAGATGGAGTAGTTTTAGACAGTATATGAGTCATAGGAAGGACAAAAACAATTTAGTAGACATTGAATTCATCCTTAGTTTATTTTCCCATAATATAGATGAAGCAAGGATTGAATATAATAAATTTGTTAAACGCAGCGACAGTGTCCAGATTCATTTCCTCGAAATTGACGACGATGTGGATAGCAAAACTCCAAATAGCACCCCTTATATCTTAACAGTTGCGCAGGGAAGAGAGTTTTTACTAAAGAAGGCACAAGAAAATAAGATGAGTTTGAGTCAGTTTATTCAAAATCGCTCAAAGCGAGATGAAGCTATTCGCGAATTGCGCAATTACTCAACTTTAAGCTTAAGAGAAATTGCCGAAGCATGTGGAGCAATAAGCGAGTCTACAGTAGGTCGTATCCTAAGGGCAGATAAATGAGGATGACTGAGGGGACGG
>DLUN01000248.1:0-1147 GCA_003444615.1 Syntrophomonas sp. | reverse complement strand
CGAAAGAACCGTCCCCTCAGTCATATTGCACTCTGTGTTATTCCGTTGCCTTATGATTTTTCAATCCCCGGGCGAAGGCGTCCAGGACCGCATTGTTTTCATCAATACGGTAGATGCGGGCCGGGTTCATCTGAGCGTCCCAGTCGATGCCGTTCCACCATACCGCTACCTTTATACGGGGAAACTGGTCTATGGCCGCAAACATTCCCTCAATCCAGGCCACCTTGTCTCCGCCCACAGAATTAGAGCCAAATTCAGTTATCATAAAGGGATGTTCAAAAACACTGCTGTACAGCCGGTACAGTGGGTCATATATATGAGCAAATTCCCGCCATTTTTCCCCCGGATAGTATGTCCCGGTATTGTAGCCGGTCAAACCCACCACATCCACATACTCATCACCAGGATAATACAAGAAAGCATGGTTCCATTTGAAATCAGGGAAAGAACCGTCATGGGGATTCCATACCCAGATTACATTGTCCGCGCCCACTTTCTCGAATATTTCATATACATAACGCCACAGGGCAATGAATAAGTCAGGATCTTTGGAAGTATAGTAGCTGGAATAAGTGCACCAGTCACCATTCATTTCATTATTCAGCCGGAACAAGACCGGGTGCCCAAACTCCTTTACCTGCCGGGCATAATTATATAGATAAGGGTCATAAGTACCTGCCAAAATCTCATAGAGCAGTCTTTGATTTTCCGCCGCGCTCAACACATCAGCCGATGTTTGCAGGGTTAGCTCCACAATGCGTCCTTCCCGGTAGGCCTGCTCTAAAACCGGCAGGGGAGCGTTGCTGTTAATATGCTGGTAATGGAGCAGAACCGGAAACTCATACTCAAAACGTTTTTCCAGCTGGTTTAAGAAAGTGAAACTAGCCGGAGCGGTATATTCGAAAATCCCCCAGGTGAGCTGGGCTTTTTCTCCAAAGTACTTATCAAACCATTGCTGGGTTTCCTCATTCCAATTTGACTCTGCCGGGGCAAACTTTTTCCATAAGCCAGGGCTGCCAAAACGAGGAATGGTCTGGAAACTCTCCAGCACCTCCATATATCCAGTTATAGGTCGGGTAGATTCCCACACCAGAGTATAGACTTCGGTAGGACTGACCACTATTTCCGCACTGACATAGTGATTGTG
>DLUN01000085.1:3125-7346 GCA_003444615.1 Syntrophomonas sp. | reverse complement strand
TAATGCTATCTTCAACATAAACAGCCCGAATAACACCTTCAGCATTAGTACCTGGCAGAGGCAATATAACAACTTCCGCATCTTTGCAGGCTTCTTCAACCGTACTTACGCTGAAAGCTCCATGGGCTACCCTATCCTTGGGTAACCCAGCTACGGCTACGGTAGCTCCCATCTTCACCAATTCACAAATAAGGATTAATTCCCTATCATCCCCCCCAAGTACTGCAACTTTTAGTCCGGATAATACAGAACTCAACCTGTGCCCCCCTTTTTGAGTTAAATTCCTGAATACAATTAATAGCATTATATGTATCTACTTTGGGGCTGGTGCTTGGACCAATGCTGTTGACTGGTGAAAAACAAAAAAGACGGGCATAGCCCGTCTCAGACCGTCTACAAAATTTCCTGGCTAAAGGAGTTTTTCCATTCCGTATATCATGCCTTTCTTGTTCACCATTCGCTTAATAGCCATGATTACACCTGGCATAAAGCTAACCCTATCATAAGAATCATGGCGTATAGTCAGGCTTTGGCCAAGGCTGCCAAAAATTACTTCTTGGTGAGCAACAAAACCCGGCAAACGCACACTATGTATACGTATTTCATCTAGGTTCCCCCCCCGGCACCCAGCGATTTTTTCCATTTCCCTGATATTGCGCGGAGCTCGTTGGGAACGAGTTTGATTTATCAATTCGGCTGTTTTTATAGCCGTTCCTGAGGGAGCATCCACTTTCTTGTCATGATGCAATTCTATTATTTCTACATCTGGAAAGTACTGGGCAGCTTCCTGGGCGAACTTCATCATCAAAACTGCTCCAATAGCAAAATTAGGAACTACGGCTACTCCTACTTCCTTTTCCTGGGCCAGTCTCTCCAGCTGGCTTAACTCCATCTCATTTAATCCGGTAGTACCAACTACACAGGTAACCCCTCTCACCAGTGCACAACGAACATTGTTAAAAACCGCTTGCGGGTTAGTAAAATCCACCAGCACCTGAGGTTGAGTTTCTTCTATGGCCAGTTCGATATCGTTGACGATAGTCATTGATAATCCCTTAAAACCAGTAATATCGCTGACCGTTTCTCCTCTGGCCTTAGTGTCTACGACGGCTGTAAGCAGCAATTCTTCGTCTTGTAATATGGCTTTTACTGTTTCTCTGCCCATGCGTCCTAGTGCTCCGGCAACAATGACTCTGATTTTGTCTGCCATACAATAACCTCCCTACTTAGACTTTAGTTTTAACTATTTTGTTACTGCCGTCAAGATTTGTTATAATCGAATCAACTATTTAAAAAGATCTACCAAGCACCCCATCACTACTTTAAGGAGGGTTATCAATGGCGGTTTTTGAAAATGTATTAATTCCAGTAGATGATTCTGAGCAATCCGTTAGGGCTGTTGAAATGGCAGCCTCACTTGTCCAGCAGGGGTTTATAACTAATATCACTCTTTTTAATGTGTATAATACCGGCGATGTCGACATTACCAAGCTGCGTAACCAAGAGCGCCTTGATGAATTGCGGGCTGAATCAATGAGAATACTTGAAATGCATGAAAGCACATTAAAAGGACAGGGCATTGACTGTTCTATTAAACGCGCTGGAGGTGATCCAGCCTCATTGGTTATTGATTTGGTTGAGAATAATATGGAATATGATCTAATCATCATGGGCAACCGCCGCATAAATAAATTTCAGGAATTAGTGTTTGGCAGTGTATCAGATAAGGTTACTCGCCTGGTCAAAATCCCGGTGTTGGTCATTAAATAAAGTGTTCAATAGAGTCTCTATAACTGACAGCCGGGCTATCCGGCTGTTTTTTAGTGATACTCAGTCCCATTTTTATTAATGAGCGACTAGCCTAGCTAGAGCTTATCAAATTGTTTATTAAGGAGAGAGGTAGTATGCCCTATGATGGCTTTACCATTCACGCCATCTGTCATGAGCTAGACCCTATGCTTTACAATGCTCGTATTGATAAAATTTATCAGCCTGAGAAGGATGAAATTATAATGTCTATTCGCACCCCTTCATCTGGCACCGTCAGATTGGTTTTGTCAGCTAACCCTCGTTGGGCACGAATGCACCTTACCAGTGAAAAACGGGCTAACCCTACCTCGCCTCCTTCATTTTGCATGTTATTGCGCAAATACCTGGAAGGGGGAAAGATAAAAGAGATACGCCAGGTAGGGTTTGAACGCATAGTTCACATTACTATTGAGGCTTTGGATGAATTCAGAGATTGGAAACCCAGGCGATTAATCATCGAATTCATGGGAAAACACTCTAATATTATTCTAGTAAATCCAGAAAGCGGAATTATTATCGATGCCATAAAACGCTACGGCAGTGAGGTCAGCAGCTACCGGGAAGTATATCCAGGCCGGGAATACAAAACCCCTCCTGATCAGGGCAAAGTCAGTCCCCTGTCTCTCAACCTAGAACAATTTGCCTCAGGCATGTGGGCCTATGGTTCCCAAGCCTTATCCCAATCACTATTTCACATGTGCTCGGGAATAAGCACCTTTGCCGCCCGGGAATTATGTCATCAGGTGCACCTCGACCCTGATATGCCGGTTGAACAGTGCGGGGAATACGAATTCAAGATGCTATTGGATGCTGTGCTAAACCAGGTGGAGAAAAGCAGCCATCCTCCCTGTCCGGCTTATGTCATCTATAAAGGCATTAATGTTTCCGACTTTACGCCCTTGGTACCGTCAGCTAATACAACCCAGTCCTTTTCATCGGCTAATGAGGCAGCTGATTATTTCTACCAGGCTAAAATGAGCCAATTGAGACTGGAATCCATGCAGACCAATCTCAGTCGCACTATTAAAGGCTGGATCGATAAAGCTCAGAAAAAGCGTTTCTTTCAAGAGGGTGACCTGCTTAAAGCCCGGGAAAAAGAACAGCTTAAAACCTGGGGAGAATTGCTTACCGCTTATGCCCATCAGCTAAAAAAGGGGGACACGGAGGCTCATCTGGAAGATTTTAATACCGGTCAAAAGGTTACCATTGAGCTAGATCCCCGCCTGACCCCTATTGCCAACGCGCAAAAATACTATAAAGCATACAATAAAAGCCGTATTGCTATCAAACATTTGGAAAGTTACTTACAGCAAACCATTGAAGAGGTAGAATACTTGGAATCGGTATTATTGGCAGTAAATCAAGCCGAAAACCTTAATCAGCTGGATGAAATAGTAGAAGAGCTGGAAAAGGGCGGTTACCTACGGGAGCGTAAAGTAAAGGGTAAAGAAAAGTTACACCGCCCTAAAAGTACACCCCGGCGTTTTATATCCTCGGATGGACTGGAAATATTAGTAGGCAGGAACAATATGCAAAATGATCAGCTAACCTTAAAAACAGCTGCTCGCCACGATTTATGGCTGCACACCCGTCAAATACCGGGAGCCCACGTAATAATTCGCCTGCCCCGCACGGTTACATCTATTGAGGAAGTGCCTCAAAACAGCCTGGAAGAGGCCGCCCTTCTCGCTGCCTATTTTAGTAAAGCCAGGCAGGATCACAAAGTACCGGTGGATTATACTTTTCGCAACAATGTACGGAAACCTAGCGGGGCTAAACCAGGTATGGTGATTTATGAAAACTACTGGACCTTGTATACTGATCCAGATACGAAGCGATTAGAGGCTATTCTTTGTTCCACCGCAAATGAACAAAATATTCCCACCTCTAATTAATCCAGTATGCGAATTGTTCCATCTTCCTCACGAATATATTGGGTATCAGGCTCCAAGATATATATTTTTTTATTCACTTCATCTACAGCTACATTGCGATTGATGATAGTATTGATCTCTTTATCCGTTATCAGAGTGCGAATTTGTACACCGTTGTCGTACATCTGCAAAAACATCTTTCCATTAGGTCTTTTTACAGTGTCCTCAATGTATTTCTTATATGGTTTAACAAAAACATACTGGTAGCCACCTTCCTGAAACTTCATTTCCTGGCCATTCAAATATGCTTTCATGGTTGGTTCTCCTTATAGTGTTATAGTTCATAGTGTTACAGTGAACGGCTGCCTGGTTTAATCACTGGCAGTTTACCTTCGGCACAGAGAGGACACTTTTCGGCCTCCCAGGACTCAATATCCAGGCTTAGAACCGCTTTGGTTTTCACTCCAAAATCAGCCTTCCCTGAGCTGCGGTCAACCAACACCCCAACCCCTACCACTTGGGCCCCGGCGTTCTGCAC
>DLUN01000085.1:0-2816 GCA_003444615.1 Syntrophomonas sp. | reverse complement strand
CCCAGCTGCCGGGCTACCTCATAGGCTACTATTATGCCTCCCATAGCCGGTCCAACCACTAATCCCACCTGATCGTCCTTAAAAGCTTCGGCTAAATGACGGGCCAGCAGCTCTGTTTCCTGAGGGTATTGAAGAACCTGAGCACACTGCATATATTGATTGCTGTGCCTTCCAGATGTGAGAAGAAAATGGCCTTCCATGAGAGCTCCGGCTCGCTTAAATATTTCCATAGCTTGGTGGTGATCAAGCATTTATTGGTCCTCCATTTCATTAATAATTCTCTGAGCAGCTTCGCGAGGATTTGCAGCCGCTGTAATAGGTCGTCCTATTACCAAATAATCAGCCCCTAAACTTAAAGCCTCTCCGGGTGTAGTAATACGCTTCTGGTCATTTGCTTCTGACCAGCGGGGCCGAATTCCCGGAGTAACAATGGTAAAATCAGGCCCACAAGCACCCCGAATAGGAGCAATCTCCTTAGGTGAACATACTACCCCGTTCAGGCCGCATTCTTTAGCCATTTGCGCCCAGGCTATAACTGTTTGTTCTACCGTCTTACTGGTAATAAACATATCAGTCTCCAGCTGCTGCTGAGAAATACTGGTCAGTACGGTAACCGCTAAAATAAGGGGTGGTTCGCTTTTCAACCGGTTGATTTCATCTTGAACCGCCTCTACCGCTGCGGTCATCATTTCTCTTCCGCCAGCAGCATGAACATTGAACATAAAGCAGTTTAACCTAGTCATTACGCGGGCAGCAGCGGCTACTGTATTGGGAATATCGTGGAATTTTAAGTCTACAAACACCCGTCCACCCAATTTCTGAATGCGCTCCACTATTTGGGGTCCACACATATTATACAGCTGCATGCCCACCTTAAAGGCTCCCACCGAGTCGGCTAGTTTTTCTACTAATTCCAACGCTTTCCTTTCACTATCTACGTCCAGGGCTAAAATAATTCGTTCTCTTGGTTCCACGAACATACCTCCTTCCGTAAGGATTACTGTGAAAATACTTTCTTGTGGTGGGCAATCCCAACCAAATCGCTGATCCTGGATAAGCCCTTCTGTTGTGCGTATTCTTCTAAGCCATCAATTACTTCACAGGGAAGGAGCGGATTAACAAAAATTCCGGTTCCTATGGATATGGCTGACGCACCTACCATAATAAACTCTAGGGCGTCCTGAGTAGAGACAATCCCTCCCCCGCCGAGAATGGGCAGTTTGACTTGCTGATAAACCTGATAAATCATACGCAGAGCTACTGGTTTAATAGCCGGTCCGGACAATCCACCAAAGACATTGGCCAGAACAGGCCTGCACCGGTCAACATCCACTGCCATGCCCATAAGAGTATTGATCATAGAAAGGGCATCGGCTCCACCCTGCTGGGCTGCCCGGGCTATGGCCACTATATCAGTGACATTGGGGCTAAGTTTCGGAATAACTGGCAGTTGAGTGTTGTTTTTTACCAGGTAGACTACCTGATAAACCATATCGGGATCTGTGCCAAATTGCAATCCCCCCTGTTGTACATTAGGACAGGAAATGTTTAATTCTATGGCATGAATTCCATCTGCTTTGTCCAAACGTTTCGCCAGTTCAGCATATTCTTCTGGAGTATTACCGGCAATATTGGCTATGACCGTTACTCCTTGCTCCCGTAGTTCAGGCAGGTATTGCTCTATAAAAACATCTACTCCAGGGTTTTCTAAACCGATGGCATTGAGCATCCCCGCTGGAGTTTCGATAATGCGAGGAGGAGGATTGCCAGGGCGCGCCTCTAAGGTAGTCCCTTTTACGGTTACCGCTCCCAATAGGGCTGGATTAAAATAATCTTTGTACTCGCTGCCATATCCAAATGTACCGGAAGCTGTGCAAACCGGGTTTTTTAAGTGCAGTCCACCCAAGTTGACCGACATATCAACCTGATTGGTTTTCACAGGTTTATTAGGCATATACTCCTTCCCTTTCTATGTGATTTCAGTTTTAGTTAACTTCTACTTCATCCAGGCCAAACACCGGACCATCTTTACATACTTTTACATAATGGCTATCTCGGTCCGCTAGTTTACGAGCGCATCCCAAACAGGCCCCTACTCCGCAAGCCATATGCTGCTCCAGGGACAATTCGCCTTTAAGGTTATAGCGGCGGGCATATTCGGCCACTTTAGCCATCATGGGCTCAGGCCCGCAAGTGTATAAGAAGCCTATATTCTGCCCGGATATCCTTTCCGCCAGCAAATCGGTAACCAATCCCTGGTAACCGCTTTCCAAATCCCAGGCGGCTGTTTCAATCTCAACTCCCAGTTGTTGGAATCTCGGCAGAGCTACTAGTTCCCTGCTGCTTTGACTGCCGTATAGCACTTTTACTCCATAGCCCTTTTCC
This sequence comes from Syntrophomonas sp., assembly GCA_003444615.1. GTDB lineage: Bacteria > Bacillota > Syntrophomonadia > Syntrophomonadales > Syntrophomonadaceae > DTU018. The sequence goes on along the minus strand of DLUN01000085.1, from coordinate 431 downwards.
ATCAATTGTCTGGCCAGATAAAGGAGGGGGGCGATCCCTACGCCACCTCCCACTAAGACGACCGTTTTCCCCGCCGTAGGAAAGCTGAAAGGGCGACCCAGTGGGCCCATAATATCGATATAGGAACCGGCCTGGGTACGTGACAGGAGGTCAGTACCCCTACCGGCGATTTTATACAACAGAGTAATAGTACCCCGGTTTTTATCCACATCATACAGACTGAGCGGTCTGCGCAATAATGGGTCATGGGTAGAGCTTACGCGTAAATGCACAAACTGGCCCGGTTGGCAAAGGGGTACTGTCTGCGAGGCAGCTAATTCCATCTCGAACAGGCTAGGGCCTACCTCATTATTACTGATTACCAGGGCTTGTTCCAAATCCGGCATCGTGTCACCTCCGGGTTATTCACCACCTGTCTCTTATACACATCT
>DLUN01000164.1 GCA_003444615.1 Syntrophomonas sp. | reverse complement strand
CGCTGCCCAAGGGACCCGGCCGGTAAACAGCGTTTATAGCGATGATATCTTCGAACCGGTTGGGCTGTATTTCACATAGAATACGGCGCATTCCCTCACTTTCCAACTGAAATACACCGATAGTATTGCCGTTGGACAACAGTTTATATGTATCCTCATCATCCAGGGGAAGATTATCAATGTCCACAACTATGCCGCGCGTTTTTTCTATTATCTCTACCGCCCGTCTTATAACGGTTAGGGTGCGCAGGCCCAGGATATCCATTTTGAGCAGTCCAATATCTTCAACGGTTTCTTTAGGATACTGAGTAATAATATTACCTTCAGCAGTTCTCTGCAGAGGCAGCAATTTCTGCAGCGGTTCAGCTCCGATAACTACTCCCGCTGCATGAACGGAAGCATGACGGGGCATACCTTCAATAGCTCGGGCAAAATCAAGGATACGCCTGGTATTATAGTCGTTTTCATAAGCCTGTATCAGCTCGGGTGCAATCTCCAAAGCCCGGTCGATGGTAACCCCCAGTTCGGCCGGGACCATCTTGGCTATACGGTCCACTTCTCCATAGGGAACATCCAGTACCCGGCCTACATCACGAATAGCTGCCCGGGCTGCCATGGTACCGAAGGTAATTATCTGAGCTACCCGGTCTGCCCCGTATTTTTCTATGATGTATTCGATAACCCGGTCGCGTTTTTCAAAGCAAAAGTCAATATCTATATCTGGCATGCTGACTCTTTCCGGATTCAAAAAGCGTTCAAAAATAAGGCCATAAGACAGGGGATCTATAGTAGTAATGCCTAAAACATAAGAAACCAGACTGCCAGCTGCTGAACCCCGCCCTGGTCCAACCGGTACACCATGATTTTTAGCCCAATTCACTAGATCCTGAACAATAAGAAAATACCCGGCAAAACCCATCTCCTTAATCACTTGCAGCTCATAATCGAGGCGCTCTAGCACATGAGCTTCGGGCTCGGGATAGCATTGGGCAAACCTAGACCTCACCAGTTCATCAAGATAGGACTCAGCTGTATAGCCTTCGGGTATATCAAAAGAGGGCAAATGGAAGTGACCGAATTCAAATTCAATATGGCAGCGTTCCGCAATTTTCAAGGTGTTGTGCAGGGCCTCAGGATGATCCGGAAACAAAGCTGCCATTTCCGAAGCAGTCTTTAAGTAAAAGTCGCTGCCGGGAAAGCGCATGCGATCTTCTTCGCTTACTATCGATGCAGTCTGAATACAGAGCAGGACATCATGCACCGGTGCATCTTCCCGCTTTATGTAATGGGAGTCATTGGTGGCTACCAAAGGTATACCGGTTTTTTGGCTTAACTCATATAAGCCCTGGCAGACTTTCCTTTCTTCTGCCATACCGTGATCCTGAAGCTCTAGGTAAAAGTTTTCCGGACCAAACAAGTCCCGGTAAAAACAGGCGGTTTTCTCAGCTTCAGCCAGGCGATCAGCTAAAATGAGCTTGGGAATCTCCCCGGCTACACAACCTGACAAAGCAATAAGACCTTCGTGGTACTGACTGAGTAATTCCCGGTCTACTCTAGGTTTATAGTAAAATCCCTCTAGGAAAGCCCGGCTGACCAGCTGCACCAGATTCTGATAACCGGTCTTATTCTTACAGAGCAATATCAGATGGTGCAAGTTGTCATCAATGCGTGGTTCCCGGTCCAAACGGCTGCGTGGGGCTACGTAAACTTCACAGCCAATAATAGGCTTAATCCCCTGTTTCTTAGCCTCCCGGTAAAAATCAATTACTCCATACAATACGCCATGATCGGTAATGGCTATGGCCGGCATATCTAAATCCTTGGCTCGAGATACCAGTTCTTTGATGCGGCAGGCACCATCCAGCAGACTATACTCAGTGTGATTGTGCAGATGGACAAAATTCACGGTGCCGCTATATGTATCAGGTTTATCCATATCCAAACTTTTCTCCCTTGACGGTTTTTATATTAGCACGACTGATTTACTCTATTATATCAATAGCTTACTTTTTCGGTATGAATTCCGCCAAGTGTATTTGTAGGGTAAGCAAATAGAGGTGAGAAATGCAGGAAGGAACGATTTCGTTCCCTCTAGCCTGGTGCATCTTTAAGACTCGGAAAGGATGGAAACATTACATGGCCTGCCGCCAGTAATCTCCATAAGTTCCTCATAAGTTATGGGCAAAGCAGAATTGGGCGTGCCGGCAGCAGTGTATACCACATCATATCTTTTCAGACTATCATCTAAATAAATGGGTACTTCCACTCTTAAGTCAAAAGGGCATACCCCTCCTACAGGAAAACCGGTAATCTCCACAACTTCCTCAGCATTAGCCATCCTGACCTTTGAACCAATGAGATCTCGCAGGGCCTTGGTATCCATACGAACATCACCAGCGGAAACTACTAGAAAGTATTGCCCGGTTTTAGCCTTGAAAAGCATAGATTTGGCAATTTGCCCTACTTCGGTGTCTAGAGCAGCAGCCGCTAGGGCTGAGGTGCTGGTGTCTTGTTGGAATTCGATAACTTGCAAATGCGGCATGCGCTGCTGTACATAAGCTTGTACACGTTCGATATCTCGCACGGTATTCAACTCCTGATTGGATTCCTTTTTATTATACTATAGCTAATGGGACTGAACCGATAAAGTATTAGCGGGCACGTTGCGAGGGCCATTATCATAGTACACGTACTGAGGTGCTTTTGAAGATGGCGTAGAGGGAATCCCCCAGTGCTATCTCCATGTCCAAATAGGATTGGCGGGTAATAACGGCATAGAGAGGTACCCCGACATTGAGCCTTATCTTATACACCGGACCGCAGTCCTCCACGTTTTCTACCTGCCCTCTCAAAACATTGCGGGCACTGCTTTTAACTATATCTTTGGCAAGAATAATGTCGTCCGGTTCGATTGTTACTTGGCATTCGCCTTCGCTGTCTGTAACCAGGCTAATTGCCACCGTTCCTGTTTCGAAAATTTTTTCTCCGTTCTTGCTCACAACAACGCCTTTGTAGACATTATCCATTCCTTTGGCTTTTTTTATATACTCTTCAATATCCGATTTCTGAAACCTGAGCTTGCGCCCGATACGATAGGCTGATAAATCTCCTCGTTTTACCATTTCATAGACAGTGTATTTAGAAATCTGAAGCAATTCCGCCACTTCATCGGGAGTATAAGACTTTTCTTGCGCCACTAAACCCACCTCATTATACTTTATTTAGTTTACTTATTATTCCATTATACAATATCAGGAAATGCGTAACAGAAACGGAAGGGGGAAGGAATAGGTGACAGCCTTGAGTGGGTCTAGGTGGCCTACTAGACTATACGAAGAACCGACCCGGATAAAACCAATCTACTTCGATTTCTGGCGTTTTTCTCTCATGCGCTTACCCATAATGCCTCCCAATCGACCACAGGCTGCATTACTCAATGATTCCCAACCTTCTTTTTCTATCTGCTCCCACAGTCCCAATTCTTTGGCTATTTCCATCTTTAAGAGATCATATTCGGTGAGATACTTCTTTTTCTTGTCCCGGGTTTTTTGCTGTGACATATTTAACACCTCCGCCCAGGTTTTGATTCTGTTACAAGATTACCCGGGTCAGAAGGGGATTATGTCCGGCAAATAACGGATAAAGATCTACTATAGATTATTGATAAAATTGTAAAGATCGGGTAAATAGCCCCGCCAGTCCGGGGTAAGATTCTGCCCTTTGTCGATTAATAAATCCTCCACCAGGAAAGTTTTCATGCCCAGGAGCCCAGCCGGAAGGTCTTCGCCGATATCATTTCCCACCATAAGGCATTCTTCTGGCCTGACTCCTAATTTATCAACTATTTCCTGATAATATTCGAGATGCGGCTTACAAAAATGCATCACTTCATAAGAAGTGATTAATTCGTAATTAAAATCACCTACCCCTGCCCAATCAAGTCGCTGCTGCAGGGCAGTCAAGGGAAACACCGCATTGGTAGCCACTACTACCTTGAACCCCCGGTCAAATATCTGTTGCATCATTTCTGGAATACCCGGGAAAGGGCGGGTATGTTTTTTTAGTTCGGGAAAGCCTTTTTCATAAAAATGTTCAAAAAAGGGGTCAAATTCTTCCCTGGGAATGGGCCAGTCACGGTAAAAGTGTTCTCTGAACACTTCTTCATTACGCAACTGGGGATCGCGATTGGAAATCATAACCTCAGTGGCACGCCAGACCTTTTCCACCAAACGTTCCGCCACTGAGTAGCCGGCTTCCTCAGCCATAGCCACCATTTTACTAAAATATTGCCGTATAAAAACATCCATATTTATGTCCAGTAAGGTTCCATCTAAATCGAACAAAATAGCCTTAAACATACTCGACTCCTTAATATTGTCACCTATTCTTCGTGAAAAGCCTGCAGGGAGGCTTTGACCGTATCCATTCCAGCTACATAATAGGCCAGCCTCAGTGCTTCTCTTATCTCATCATCACTGGCTTCCGCCTGCCGGGCTTGATGGGCCAGTACCTTAACACCCTGTCCGGCACCTTTAACCGCATCCAGTGCCAGTAGTATTAGCAACATGGTCTTTTTATCCAAAGCAGTAGGGGATAAGGCGGTTGCTGCTACTTGCTCCAGCATTTTATGATAGACAGGATCGTATTCAGCCATTTTCTCGGCAAACCAGGGTAGATTAGCCATGCTTTCTCCTCCTTTTAATAAACTATTATAGGTAATCATTGCCGGAAAATAAAGGTTAGCAACCGTTCAAGTGAACGACCCTTAAATTTACTGAACCTATTAGCAGGAATATCTGGAAAATTATAGAAATTATTGATACGCCAGGTAACTATTCTTAAAAGGAGGATTTCCATGTTTTACCCCTTCTTGAACAAGGAGCATCCAGATTATCTTGATTCCTCTGTGCTTCTAAACGCATTGCCCCGTCAAGTCCTATTTTATTATTATCATGGAGCAGTAAAGATTACTGATGAAGTGTATCTTACTCTCCAGCAGGTTTCCTTTGATGATTCGGTTTTATCAGATATGGCTCGGGTATGGCTTAATCTAATTGAAGACTATTTAGAAGCAGAATCAGATCTGCAGGCATTTGTGAACAGCCCCTACCTAAAAACCATCGGACCTTACTATTACCCGGAAACCAACACCCGCTTCTATTTTTGCAAGCAGCAGCCTGAGCCTGCCCAAGTCCTAACTGCATTTGACCTGGAAGTGCTTTTCAACCTAGACCAACCGGTAATTATTAACCGTGAATTACAGCAGTATGCTAAAGGCCGGAAAACGAAAAAAACTTCGGTAGCAGACTTGATTCGTGAGTTAGATATGTTGATACTGGCTCTAC
>DLUN01000176.1:467-4545 GCA_003444615.1 Syntrophomonas sp. | reverse complement strand
ACGGGAACCGCTGCCGTGTCCAACATGGTGTTGCGGAAAACAAAATCACCTATCTCTACTACTTCTTCCCCGGTAGCTCCGGCGGAAAATATTTCCACCTGGTTTTTCTGAGCAATATCAGCAGCTACTTTGGTTAAGCCAGTACAAGGGTCTCCCACCATGGCTACAACTTTGTCACGAGTTATATATCTCTGGGCTATGTTGGCAATTTCTGAGCTGTCACCTTTGTTGTCCTGATATACCCCTACCAGTTTCTTTCCCAGTACGCCCCCCTGGGCATTTATCTCATCAATGGCCATCTTCATTCCCTTTTCACCAGGAATGCCGTAGTTGGCCACATCACCAGTTAACGCTCCTAAAAAGCCCAGCTTTATAACATCCTCACTATTTTCTGCATCACTGCCACCGCACCCAGCCACCATGGAAAACATTAAAACCAGGCTAAGTATAATAGCCCACTTTGCTCTTCCCTTCAATACAAAGTCCCTCCCTGACATTCAAATTAATATTTTCGTATGATCAATGCATAACCATACATATAAAGTATAACAGGATATTTTCATTATGCCGATTAAAAATCCTGCCCAACTATTAAAAAACTGTCAATTCGCTAGGATCGGTCATCTTCTAAGGAGAAGAACATGCGAAAGGTAATATCAGAGGTCTCCCCACAGGACATAGCCAAGAGGCGGGCAGAGTGCTCCTCCATGGTCCGGATAACCGGAAAAGGATCACTGGTCTCAATACAGATAATGGTTGTCAAGTGAGCACCTCATTCTCTCCATTATTGTTCCCCTTTCAAAAAATGCCGCAGGGGTACATCCTCATAACTGCCGGCAGTTAAAAACGCTTTCACCCCGGGAAGTTCCCGGTAAGCTTCCACTAAATCCACAAAAACGCGATCAAAACTGGTATAGCCACCCGGCGCAGGTTCGGGCAGGTAGCCCTGCTGCTGGGCATAGATCTGAGTGGCAGCTGCTCCGCTCCAGGCAATGGTATAAATAAGCTGTTCGGTGTCCCAGGTAAGATCGCTGCATATATAGAACCGGCATATAAGGGAACGCAAGGGATATATGGTGCAGAGCCGCTCCTGCAAAAAAATACAGGGATTGGATTTAATTTTCAGTAATCCCAAAGCCCATTTATCCTGATCAAAACAATCCTGGATGAACTCCGGTTCGGTTACCTGCAATTGGGCAGCCATGTTCCGAAAAGAAATAAGATCAGGTATCACATAAGCTGTGTCACAGCAGTTATTGGGACATCCCTTACAGGCTGAATAATGGTTATGGCCATAGATTTTGTAAATGGACTCATCGTCGCATAGAGGCTGCCAGGCCTCCAGCAGATCAGCTACATTGGCTTCGGGGTCATTAACTCTTGCTCCCAGTTTTACTATGCCATCCTCCACTGTCTGGTATACTTCAATTTTTGTCATTCCCAAATAACATCCTCTTTAATGACCCGAGCCGGATTGCCGGCTACCATAGTCCTAGGGGGCACATCTTTAGTAACTACGGCATTGTTAGCAATAATGGATCCAGTACCTACGGTAACCCCTTTTAAGATAACCGCCCGGCAGCCAATCCAAACATGGTCTTCCACTACTATGGGGGCTATCTTGGTCTCTGGTATTTCCCCCGCAAAACCCAGGGGGTGTGACGAAGTATCCATAAACAACACATGCCAGCTAATGGAACAGTTTTTACCAATGCGCAGCTCTTTTACTGCCAGCAGATTGCAGCCGTCCCCCAGATATGAGTTGTCACCAATGTAAACCCGGGCATTGGCCCCGGTGGAAATCCTTACATCCCTTTCCAGTAATACATTATCACCAACATGTACTTCCGAACCCTCCCCTAAAAAAAGCAATCCCGGATTGCGCGCCCGCAGGTTCTTGCCACAGGTAGTAAGCTTGCTTTTTACCCTCCAGGTGGTGTACCGATCGCGTATTTTCTGCCACATACTATCTCCCCCTTGATTTGGCCATTTTTATAATTATCCCTCAGAACGATGCTCCTTAATCCGGGTACGGGCTAGTTCATCACAGCGTTCATTTAAAGGGTGACCCGCATGACCTTTTACTTTTTCAATGCGAACCTGATTAGCTTCCATGACCTGTAAGAGCTCCATCCACAGATCACGGTTAGCTACTGCTTCTTTGCGGCTGTTGCGCCAGCCATTTTTCAGCCAATTGTCGATCCATTTTTGTTTGAAAGCATTAACTACATAGGCGCTGTCTGTGTATACTGTTATATCCCACCCCTTAACCTTTACCGCTTTCAAGGCTTCTATAATAGCGGTTAATTCCATGCGCTGATTGGTGGTCTGTGGCTCATAGCCGGATATTTCCTTACGGTGAGGCCCAGCCAGGAGCACTGCTCCCCATCCTCCCGGTCCAGGGTTACCGGAGCATGCCCCATCGGTGTAGATCACCATTTTTTTCATTATCACAACTCCTCGCCGCGCCCAAGAAAGCATTAATTGCATAAAAACTACCACATAGCCTGGCCAAAACCCTTCAATCTCAATGGTAAAAAAAATCCCCCTTCTGCAGGGGAATTATGCAACCATAATATATTGTGTTAGGGTTAGGCTCCCGCCACTTTTTTGTCAGTGCTTTCTGACTGTTCAACAAATCCTTTAATATCTCCGTCCAATAAAGCCTCGTTATCTTTTTGGCGTTCCTGGTTAAGAGCGCGGGCTTGATCTTTCAGGCGATTGCCGCTATCGGTAGTATAAAAACCAGAACCCTTGAATACTATACCCACATTCTTACTGATCACGCGATGTACCTGTTCCCCACAGGTTGGACATTGGGTGAGGCTGGCTTCATTGATTCTTTGCATTTTTTCGAAAATGCCGCAATTCGAGCATTTATATTCATAGATTGGCATTGTAATCCCTCCTTCAAGCCTCTATGGTAATAATCTGTATATTTATTTAATCCTTTGCAGAGAGTTTGTCAACGATATATGCTACCGCCGGCTATTCCCTGACTCAGGCTAGACTAAAATAGACCAGCAAAGTCATGATTCCATTCCACATGCCATGAGCCGTGACCGTAGCCCAAATACTGCCGCTTTTCTCATACAAGTAGCATAAGATAGCTCCTCCTATGGCTAGAGGTATGGCTCTCCAAGCATCCCAGTGGGCCAGCCCAAAAATTATTCCTGCACCGATGGCGCCCCAAAATGGCCCCAGGGAGTACCTGGTTAGAGGATATATCATGCCCCGGAAAAAAAGTTCCTCAGATATGGGTGCCAGCACAGCTCCCATCAGTAACAAAAGCAGCAGCTGGCTAACCCCATGAGCAGAACGCAGTATTTCTTCATAAACTTGCGGCTCAATGTCAGGATTGAGGATTTCCAAAGGCAGGCTCAGTACAAAAATAACTGCCAGGAGGGCTAGTCCTCCCACTATACCGTAGCGGAGCATCTTCCTGGCTGATAGAGGTTTTAATCCTAATTCCCGCCAGTCCGTCCGGCGAGCCACAACAACCAGCAGAAGAACCAGTCCCACCGTTACCAAAAACTGCAGGACATAAGCCACGGTGAAGTAAGCCAACCCCACATTGGGAAAGCCGAACTGGTGCAGAAAGGACATCAGATGCTGTCCATACCTTCCCATAAGAAAGCTTAAAATGATGATGCCTCCATAAACCAGTATAACGTCCAGCCAATTCCAGGACGGCTTATAGTTCATAATACTGTCCCCCAATTCCATTGGCAGTGGCAGGTACCGCTGAACCTACTTTAATAATTATTCAGGACCAAGCCATTTTTTTGCGGTTCCAGGGACATACTAGCATAAACACCTCATAAGGAGGCTAAAAACCAGTGTCTCCCCTGCTCTACATTATTCTGATGGCAGCCGTACTATTATTGATAATATACGTAGCCCTTACCGCCATAGATAGTCCCCGCCGCCTTAAACGAGTTTGGCCCGACAACAACCTTAAATTCGAGACTGGTCAGGAATTGTTCCAGTATGCCCCTAGCCTGGGTGAAGAGAATACCCTGGATATCCAGCCACAACGCAGCGGCCGCATACTGGTAACCTGGAAAGTATCCCCTCT
>DLUN01000176.1:0-166 GCA_003444615.1 Syntrophomonas sp. | reverse complement strand
TGTCCAAAGCTGGAGTTGCCTACTACATTGCGGTGGGAGTTAAGTCAGATCAAGAGTTTACCCCTTTACTGCTGTCAGCTCCGGTAGTTGGAGGCGGCAAAACCCTGCTCCACTAAATCCGGCTTAGTGAATTTACAAACTGATGGGCGGTTCGCCCGGACCGTCC
>DLUN01000227.1:1023-2647 GCA_003444615.1 Syntrophomonas sp. | reverse complement strand
AGATGTGTATAAGAGACAGGAAATCTCTGCGCAGAGGAATTAATCAATATATACAGTTCTACAATGAGCAGCGGCCTCATGAGTCGCTTGGATATAGATGCCCCGCTGAATATTATCAGCAAATGCCTATGAAACTAGCAATTTAGCAAAGGAGGGACACATTAGCTTATTTTTATTAGCAATGTGTCTTGACAACGGGGGGCACTATACAAAGCTGATCCCACAGTTTTACCTTTTGATGCTGGCAATTAGTTAGACCAGCATCAAAAAGGTAAAATATTTGAATTAGGGTGGAGAGATCGATCGATGAGGAGAGTCATTTATAGATTGAGTTTATTTTCGTTTTCACTGTTAATATTAGTAATGCTATTTTCTATGCTTCCTATCCATTATAAGTCTTTTTATGAAGGTATATTCAACTCTGAAGTAGGTTTTATTTATAGTTTTGCATTTCATAATCTTTTTAGCAGTCTGATGCCTGGCGTTTTTGCGATAGGTTATACTGCTTGTGCTTTTCCAGTTCTTAAAGATAATCCAAGGCAAAGAAGTATTATGGTTGTTAATGCGATAATATTAATTGTCTTATCGGTTGCTATAGGATTGGCTCTGTTTTACTATGCACTATCTGTCCTACACTATGATACCTTGTCCAGATTTACAAAAACAATGGTAACAACTGGCTTGCTAACTATAGTGCTTACCCTGGTGTTTAAACATAAATAAGTGGGCAGTAATAAGATAACTGGGGGGAAGCACGGGGACGTGAGCGACCGGGGGAAGTGATGTGAACCCCTGGTGTTAGTCTAGAGCAGGCGGAATACAAATGTTTAAAAAATTAGGACTCACAATAAAAGAATACCGCACTAATAAGATATTTAGATTCTTTGTTGGGCTTATAACCATTTTGGTTGCTCAAATCTGTTGTGGTTTATACTTCCGAAATCTGTTTGATCGAGAATACCTGGAATATTGTCTTGTATTTATTGTTTTCTATGTTTTAAGCTTTATCATTGCAGCCAGCTTTCGCCCAAAATGTTAGGGGAATTTTGGGCGTTGCCGAAAGGATGGCTATGAACTATGGATATGCGTGAAAAAGAAGATAGACGAAAAATAGAAGAATATAAGAAACATCCCATGACTAATTTTGCAGATTCAGTAAACTGATCAATGATAGGCGAACCAGGGGATGCTGTCTTATTAGGATTATTACTACAAGACACTAAGCCACTAACGCTGGCCAACAGTCTGACATACTTTTTGTTAGCCGTAGTTTTACCATGGGTAAGTACTTTCAAAGAGCACTGCCATTCCATCCGCATATCCCCTCACCTTTGTCGCAAATTCCAACATTATGTCCAAAAGCAGGAATATAAGGGTTTTTACGCGAATTTTATCCCCATTTGAGAAGAAAGAGAGGATTATATGCTAGCCTCAGTGAATACCCTGGTCCTGACCGGGATAGAAGCCAGTACCGTGCAGGTGGAAGTAGACATACACAGTGGGTTGCCGGGCTTTGAAATTGTAGGATTAGCGTCTGCAGCCGTGAAAGAAGCCCGGGAGCGGGTTCGATCCGCTATACGCAATTCAGGTTATAGGTTTCCCAATACCAAAATCACCGTTAACC
>DLUN01000227.1:0-765 GCA_003444615.1 Syntrophomonas sp. | reverse complement strand
GTTAAAAGACCTTAATAGTTATTATTTAGCCGGGGAACTTTCTCTGGATGGCAGTTTGCGGCCGGTTCCGGGAGTATTGCCCATGGCTCTGCATTTGGCAGCGATTGATGAATCCAGCCGCTTTATTGTTCCAGTAAGCAATGGTTCGGAAGCCTCATTAGTTGAAGAAATAGCCAGTTATGGACTTACTCACTTAAACCATGTAATTGAGCTGCTTAGCGGTGCCATTGTTATGGAACCTGTAAAGCCCCAGAGGCCTGTGCAAACAGCCTGGGAGATGATACCGGATTTTACAGAAGTGCGTGGCCAAGAGTCAGCCAAACGTGCGTTGCAGATTGCCGCCGCTGGAATGCATAATATATTGCTGATTGGCCCTCCTGGTTCAGGTAAAACCATGCTGGCCAGGCGACTACCAGGTATTTTCCCGGAAATGACCCGGGAAGAAATACTGGAGACTTCGCGAATTTATTCAGTGGCAGGCCTCCTTAGCGGCAGTCAGCCCTTGATTAATATGAGACCTTTTCGTTCTCCGCATAAAAATGCTTCATCAGCCAGTATTATCGGAGGAGGACGGATTCCTCGTCCCGGGGAGATCAGCCTGGCACAGAATGGGATTCTATTTCTGGATGAATTGCCGGAATTCAGCCGGGATGTTCTGGAGGCCCTGCGCCAGCCTTTGGAGGATCGGGTGGTGACCGTAGCCCGAGCTCAGGCAACCTATTCCTTCCCAGCCAGCTTTACATTAGTCGCTTCTATGAATCCCTG
>DLUN01000080.1:3263-4199 GCA_003444615.1 Syntrophomonas sp. | reverse complement strand
AGATGTGTATAAGAGACAGCATTTATATATAGTGTTTGCCTAAAGGAGGTATTCTTATGGCTAAATATAAATACTGTCCCCTTTGCGCTCATCCCCTGCAGGTGGGCTGGGTAGAATCCCGCCAGCGCAGTTATTGCCCGCAGTGCGACTTTATTCACTATGAGAATCCCCTACCTACCGTGGTAGTTCTCGGTTTGCTGGACGACCAGATACTGCTGATAAAAAGGGGGTTAGAACCACGCAAAGGCTTGTGGACTCTGCCCTCCGGATTCATTGAAAAGGGTGAAAGTCCGGAGAATGCCTGCCTGCGAGAACTATTGGAGGAAAGCGGTATGACCGGACAGATACAGCAGCTTATAGGAGTCTACCATGTTGATTCTTCCCTTTATGGCGATCTCATAAGCCTAATTTATTATGTGCATCTTGACCCTGGTCATCCCATAGCCGGTGACGATGCTGCTGATGCTGCTCTGGTACCGGTAAGCCAAGTTACTGACTTGGGTTTTGTTTCTTTTAACCATGCATTCCAACAGTTTATAGCTAACCGGGAGGAGTAATGCAAGAGGGGACGGTTCTTTCTGTCATGCTGTGAAAAGACCTTTTACCTAAATTGTAGACAGTAGGTTTGCCATAAGCACCTTGGTGGAGGAGTCCGATATAGTCGGCGAAGATGTACGAACGAAGGGGAGGCGAGGGATAGGATGTCCGTAAGAGGGCTACAAAACAGGATGTTTTGTTTAGCCCGGTACCCCCTGAGTCGCACATCGAGCCGCTACTATATCGAGGCGACGGAACAGGTGCGCAGGGTAAACCTACTGGCTGCCTAGCGGCCTGTCCTTCAGGTGATAATTGCTTTTGAAATGACAGAAAGAACCGTCCCCTCTTGCAGTCCCCCCTTGCATCCACAGCATGACAGAAAGAACCGTCCCCTCTTGC
>DLUN01000080.1:0-3088 GCA_003444615.1 Syntrophomonas sp. | reverse complement strand
CCGTCCCCTCTTGCATCCAGCTTTCTCCAGACAATTATGTACACCTTTGCCCGCTATTTTTCATACAATTGCATAGGAGTTTATTGCAAAAGGATTGGTTAGGTGCGCTCCCGAAAAGAGCCTCCCTATTTCTACTTCGGTGGCAGGACTTTACGTCTAAAAATTCCTCTTATGGAGGGAAATGATGTTAAGGTTCTACAATGCCTTTTGAATCAGGCCCCGGCTACTATGGTTAACAAAGCGCTGCGGGTTGATGGGGTTTTCGGACAGCAGACCCGCCAAGCTGTCAAGCAGTTCCAACATTATTTCGGGCTGCGGGCTAATGGAGCGGTAACTCAGGAGACTTATTATCGTCTTGGCCATCGCATTAACAGTTATGCCCATAATGAACCGATCTTTTCTTCGCGACTGATAGGAAACGGCACCCGTGGGCCGGATGTGGCTGTCCTACAAAACCGCCTGGCGGCTTTTCGCCATTCACGCTTAAACCGTCCTGCTAACGGACGCTTTGATTACATGACCGAACAAGCGCTGCGCCATTTCCAAAGTCATTTTCCTGAATTAAAAGTGGATGGGATAGCAGGTCCCGAAGATTATGACCGAATAATATGCTGGTGCCCTTTAGGAGGCCGTACCTTAAAAAAAGGCCGCCACGGTCTGGATACCTACTTGCTGCAGTTGCTACTCTACCAATTACATTATTACGACAGAACTCCCCACGGGTTTTTCGACCACCGTACTGAAAAAGCCGTGCTTCAGTTTCAGGCTGATGCAGGGCTTACCACCGACGGGGTAGTGGGCTGCAACACTTACCTGGCTTTGGGTACCAGTTTGCCCGTTCCCAATCACTGCTATTACTACCGGGCCACTTACCAGGATAACGTAACCAGGATAGCCCAGCTGTTTAACAAAAAAAAGGAGGATATCATTAAGATCAATCACCTAATCGGCCCGGAGTATGGGGTTGAACCAGGCCAGTTGCTGCTTATACCCCCGCCCTTGACCTTTCATCTAACCAAAAAAGGTGACACGCTGGAGAGTATTGCTCATCAATACGCCATTCCCGCAGCAGACATTATACAAGCTAACTCCTGGTTTCCCTCGGGTACGCTGGCACCTAATGACATGGTAGTTCTGCCCAGGCATCGACAAGACTACCGAGGTTCTATTGTGTATCTGAAAAAAATGAATCACCAGTCTAAACTGGAACAGTTAAACCTGGCAGAATTCAGCTCCGATACTCTGATAGAGTCGGGTATTAAATCTCCCGCCCAGTTTTTCATGTCTCCTGACCAGTCTAAAGCTGCCATATTGGAGCATAAACCAGCCGAACTGAAGGTTTATGATTTTGTCAGTAACATTACCAGGTCATATCGCCTGTCTGCTCCGGCCAAACATCTCAGTTGGTCACCTGACAGTCGTAGACTAATCATTGATGGCAACCTGGTGATCAGCGCTGCTGGTGCCCAACCTCAATTTAGTTTAGAAGAAGCCGAAGGACAGTGGCTGGCTGACAGCCAAACTCTAATTTACATACAAGGCAAGTACAGTTTACGCAAAGTACACAGTGCAACCGGTCGTGATCAGGAAGTCCTCTCTTTGCCTGGTGAAGACATTATTGCCTTTTACGTAAATGCCGCCCACCATCAGCTGGTATTCTTTACCCAGCCGCCCCAGTATCGCAATACTTTGACCTATTTCTATAACCTGATCACCGGCGAGCTAAAAGAATTCAGTCATAATGATTATGCCGCGGTCTGGTCAGACAATGGGATGCTTTTGCTTCTAGCCCGGGATTATTACGGAGAATTCTATCCCTGGTTCTGCCAAGAACTTTGCCTTTATGAGCCAGCAGCCAGCCTGCAAAAGCTAGAGTCTGTACGTGCCAAAAGTATTAAGACTTTCCCGGGTGGCGTTTCACCGGATCACCAGTTTTACCTGTTTTGTTTGTCGGTTCCCAGTACCTTTTTCTCAATCCCTGAACAAGCAGGTGATCTGTTTGTAAAACGCATAGGCTCCCAGACGGTAACACAGATTACCCTTAATCAAGCCATTAGTGACCCGGTCTGGATAGACAGGTAATGCACATTTTGATTTCAAAAGACTATACTTAAAGGAGATTAGACACTCAGCCATGGGGCCATCGCCATAAAACATCCCGTAGAGGGCAATCATGGTAACCAGTAGGGAGCGATGCTCACATGGCCCCGCAAATAAATAACAGGAGGATTGCACATGAGTATTCGGCAAAGCTTTTTTGAGAATGCCTTACCAATGTTGACCCAGCTTCCCCGGGGAGCCTTTCTGTCTGTTCAGGCCAACGGTACAGCCAACACCATGACCATTGGCTGGGGACTGATGGGATTCATATGGAGAAAACCAGTATTAATGGTAGCGGTAAGGTTTTCCCGCCATACTTATGGTCTAATGGAGGCTTCCGACACTTTTACGGTGAGTTTTCCCAGCTCAGACCGCTATAAGGAACTGCTGGACCAGGCTGGTAAACTGTCGGGACGCGATATAGACAAATTCAAGGACCTGAACATTCCCGTTCAAAAAGCCCGGACGGTAGATGACCCCGTTATAGATAACTGCGGCATAATTATAGAGTGTCGCACCCTATATAAGCAGGCCATGAATCCCGATGATTTGGATGAAGAAATACGCCGTGTTTTATACGCTGATGATGATTACCACATGCTCTATTTTGGAGAAGTACTGGCCTGCTACCGCAATGATTAGGAATGAAGGGTAGGGGGCGATGCCCTCATCGCCCCGCGAGGCATTTTCACATTGACTATGGTGTCTCCCCGCCAGAGTCAGGCTCCTCATCAGGAACTTCCGGTTCGGGAGTTTCTGGGTCAGCCGGTTCATCTTCCTCCGGTGGTGGGGCATTTTCCTCACCGGGCTGAACATCTTCCTCAGGAGGCGGTTCCTCAGTAATATACCCTTCCGGGCCAGTGTCTGGCTCGGTATCAACTACTTCTGACGGGTCTTCGGTCAGTTCGGGAGGCACCTCTTCTTCCAGCAGCTCGTTGGTAACCGGCTGTGGGGCGGGCTGTACCCAGTGAGGCGGATCCTGAGCTAC
>DLUN01000180.1:816-3935 GCA_003444615.1 Syntrophomonas sp. | reverse complement strand
GAAAGGGAGAGTCCTGAGTGGTTTGGGCGACCCCATTGATGGCCAAGGCCCATTGCGGACCACTACCACTTACCCGGTAATGAACCAGCCACCCAGCCCTTTAAGCCGCAAAAGAATTACCGAAGCGCTACCGGTAGGTGTAAAGGCTATTGATGGCTTAATCACGGTTGGAAAGGGACAGCGCATGGGTATATTGGCGGGCAGCGGAGTTGGTAAAAGCACTCTAATGGGAATGATCGCCCGCAACACCGAGGCTGATATAAATGTAATTGCCCTAATTGGGGAACGAGGACGTGAAGTACGGGATTTTTTGGAGCGAGATTTAGGAGAAAAGGGACTAAAACGGTCGGTAGTAATAGTGGCCACCTCAGATCAGCCGGCCTTGGTTCGAATCAAAGGTGCTTTTGTTGCCACCAGCATTGCGGAGTACTTTAGAGATCAGGGGCTGGATGTACTTTTACTCATGGATTCTCTTACTCGCTTTGCCTTAGCCCAGAGAGAAGTAGGGCTGGCTACTGGGGAACCCCCTGCCACGAGAGGATACACACCATCGGTATTTGCTCTTTTGCCGCGCTTATTGGAACGAGCTGGTAATTCCCAAAAGGGGACTATTACCGGTTTATATACAGTGTTGGTAGAAGGTGATGATATGAATGAACCCATTACTGACGCGGTACGGGGTATAGTAGATGGCCACATTGCTCTCAGCAGAAACCTGGCTGCTATGAACATTTATCCGGCTATTGATGTATTAAACAGCATCAGTCGTGTAATGATCGACATTGTTCCGCCAACTCAGATGCAAGCCGCTAACCGTTTTAGGAGCCTGCTGGCAACTTACCAGGATGCCAGCGATTTGATAGATATCGGTGCTTATAAGAAAGGCGCTAATCCCAAGATTGACGAGGCATTAAACCATATTGACGGCCTGTATGAATTTTTACGACAGGATATATATGAGGATGCTTTGTTTGAAGACACTATTAATCATCTACACCAGAGTGTAGGAGAACAGGTGGTAAGCTAATGAAAGCATTTGTTTACCGATTTGAACGAAAACTGGGCTTAGTCCGCCAGGAGGAACAAGCACTGCGCCATGAACTGCAGGTGGTGAGTGCCGAACGTGACCGTGTTTTAGAGGAACTAAACCGGTTAAAAAGCCGCATAGATTGTTTGGAAGAGTCCATACGCAACCACCAAGGCAATTTTCTGATTCCTGAGGTAGGTTTATGTAAAGAGTATTTACCCGTTCTTAAAGAACGTTTTTTACAGATGGTGACTGAACTTCAGGAAGCGGAGAAAAGGGTGGAATCAGCCCGGCAAATGGTTGTAGAAAAGAAACGCGAGACCAAAGCCTTTGAAAAACTCCGGGAACATGACTGGCAGGAATACCAGTATGAACTGAACCGGGAAGAGCAGAAGCTGATTGATGAACTAGCCATGACCTCTAATCACCGGAAAATCAAGGCCAAAGGAATGTGATTATGAAAACGATAAAAGGTGCTTTGTTAGCCTTGATAATCATAGCGATCCTCAGTGGCTCTGTATATATGTTGATGGTAATGGATGTGATTCCTGCACCGGCTTTTTTGCAAAGGATACCCGTAGTGGGGGAACAACTCCAGCCGGGGAGTAAGAGGGCTTTGACACCTGAGGAAAGGCTGCAGGAAAAGTATTCGGCACTGGAAAAGGAACTGGCAACAAGAGACCAGCAGATTAAGGAGATGCAGGCGCAACTCAACCAAGTGGAAAAACAGCTGCAAGGAGCTGAGGCTGCTAATAAGGAACTGCAAGCGGAAAACGAATCATTAACCAAACAAATTGAGGAATTAGAAACCGGCCAGCGTAATCAACAAGCCGCCTATAAGGATATGGCCAGGTATTTTACAGAAATGAAGGCTCAGGATGCTGCCGAACTAATATCCCGGCAACAAGAGCAGGATATTATTGGCATTCTAGGGGAAATGGAACCCCGTGAGGCGGCTGCTATTCTGGAAAAGATGGAACGAGAAAAAGCCGCTGCTATTACCAGGCAGATGCTGGCAGTATCACCCTAGATACCGCCTTCATCATAAATACCGAACAAGGAGGTGAAAACAATTAGCCCAGGGATTATTTTTAAGGATGTTGCTGTAGCTGCTAAACCACCTGAAGCTATAGCCGGTCAGGTTAAATCGCAGTCACCATCCCAAGAGAGTTTTAGTCATATCCTGGAGAAAACTCATCAGTGTAATCAAAACAGAACACCGAGTTCTGGATCAAGTAACAATGGTGCTGAACAAGGAAGCAGCGAACAAGATATGCTGGAAGCAGGAGACCTTGAAACCAGTCAGACAGCTGAAGAAATGACTGTGGTGGCTGGATTTTCGGGTGCCCCCGAAGCCCCAAACCCTGATTTGAAGGAAGCACTACTACCAACAATATCTGCTTCTTCTTTGAACAGCAGTGAAGTTGGTCACAGCGGTTTGCCGGTAACCGGTGATGAAGCTACAACACCACGCCATGCTCAACATTCTGGACAACTGGGGAATAGCCCGCCGCCGGCAACATGGACTGTGTCTGTGGCTGCAGCCGAAGCCATTATGAACCCTACAACAGGGGAAGGGCAGCAAATAGTAACCCAATTTGAGGAAAACAGGGTCAGTCCCAGTCTGACTCAAACCGGGCCGGAAGCTCAACCATTAACTAAGCAAGAACCATGGTTTTCTTCTGTGCCAATCACCAGGGAAGCAGAAGCTCAGAATCCTGAACAATCTAAAATTCAGGCAGCAAACCATAAGCACCAGGTTACGCGAGAATTGGCTGAGTGGGAGAATGGCAAACTGACGGGTCAGAAGGCTAATGTAAAAGTCAATACAATGCAAGCAGCTTCTTCCCCAGAACAGAATCAGGTTGGCCGAGACTCCCAGAATGAAAGCTTATTCCTGAGCAACCGGAGTGAAACGCCTGTATTCAGGTTTTATGAGCTGAATAACCAGGTAACGAGTAAAGCGGAAAGCCCTGCTCCTAAGATGGACTTCCCAGAACTGTTAGAGCAGATAGTACGCAAAGCCGAGCTCCTGTTACGGCAAAACAGCTCACAGATGAAGATACAATTGGAGCCTGAATTTTTAGGGAAA
>DLUN01000180.1:0-594 GCA_003444615.1 Syntrophomonas sp. | reverse complement strand
TAACTATTAAAGTAATGGTGGAAGAAGGTGTGGTTACGGCTCGGTTTATTACCGAGAGCTATCAGGTCAAACAGATGTTGGAAGCCAATTTAGGTTCGCTTAGACATACTCTGGAAAGCCATGGGATGAGGGTGGAAAGAGCCGAGGTGGATGTACAATTAAACAATGGCGGCTTATTTGAAGGATCCGAAGGGCAGGATAAATGGAACTGGAATCAGCAATATCCCCCCAACCTAGCAGGTTCGAGCTTAAGAGAAGGCAGTAGTTATGATTATGACGATTTCCAATATGTACAGGCCGACCTGGCTGTAGATGAGAATTATGGTATTTTAGCTAATGGCGGTTTGAATTTTCTCGTGTAGGAGGTGAATAAGTGGCCGTAAACGCTAATTACACATTTGTACCATTTATTAAAAATGACACTGGCCATACCACTAAAGGCCAGGAAAAGGATGGCAGCACGCTAGGCAAAGATGACTTCTTGAAACTGATGATCACTCAGCTGCGCTACCAAAATCCATTGGAACCCATGGACAATACCCAGTACATATCCCAAATGGCATCCTTTAGCGCTTTAGAACAAATGCAGAATCT
>DLUN01000065.1:12556-12855 GCA_003444615.1 Syntrophomonas sp. | reverse complement strand
TCACTGGTAGGCTCGCTGGGCATTTTATCTATTTCCTTATAGGCTTCGGCTAAAACGCGCAAACCCTGACGGCTTAACTCGTCGACATACCGCCGGCCGGCCTCGATATCTCCATGTATGCATTTACCAGCTAATGCATCAAAAGCTCCCTTTACAATCACTATGTTTTTGCCATCAATATCATTAACTGTGCTCATCAGCTTGCGATCAGAATCAAAGGGCAGCTCCGCCAGCCTGGGATATAATCGCATCAGCTCGTTTTTGGTCATGCCGTTGTTATAAGCGGCCAGGACGATGGA
>DLUN01000065.1:12286-12415 GCA_003444615.1 Syntrophomonas sp. | reverse complement strand
ACTCCAATGGCTAGCACAATGGTCACAATAGCTGGCAATCCTTCGGGAATTGCGGAAACGGCTAATGCTACGGCAATCATAAATATTTCTATTACCTTCATGCCGTACAGTAATCCGATTGCGAAAATT
>DLUN01000065.1:11338-12255 GCA_003444615.1 Syntrophomonas sp. | reverse complement strand
GCAAAGGCCTTCACCAAAGTCATCTGGTTTTGGGTGAGAGTACCGGTTTTGTCAGAGCAGATAACTGATGCGCTTCCCAGTGTTTCCACGGCGGGCAATTTCCTGATAATGGCTTTTTTCCGCACCATGCGCTGCACTCCAATGGCTAGCACAATGGTTACAATGGCTGGCAATCCTTCGGGAATTGCAGAAACGGCCAATGCCACGGCAATCATAAATATTTCCATTACCTTCATGCCATACAGTAATCCGATTGCGAAAATTACTCCGCATATACCCAGAGCCAGGAATCCGATATACTTGCCTAATATAGCTAATTTGTGCTGCAGGGGCGTCTGGGTGCCTGCTTCGGCATCTAACAGATCAGCAATTTTGCCCATCTCGGTTTTCATTCCCGTGGCGGTGACTACAGCGGTGGCAGTACCATAGGTAATACTGCAGCCCGAGTAAACCATATTAAAGCGATCCCCCAAGGGGGCATTATCCGCTACTTTAGTGTTGGCATCCTTCTCACTGGGTACCGATTCCCCGGTCAGAGCTGACTCCTCGGCTTTTAAGCTGGCCGAGCGGATAAGGCGGGCATCAGCGGGTACGTAATCACCGGCTTCCAGGCTGATAATATCTCCCGGCACCAGTTGAGAGGCTTCTATGACCATCTCTCGCCCGTCACGAATAACACGGGCATGAGGTGCAGACAGGTTTTTTAAGGCATCCAGGGCTTTTTCCGCTTTACCTTCTTGAACCACCCCTATAATGGCATTAAGCACCACAATCAGCAAGATTAACAGTGGTTCAAAAAACCCCTCCCCCTCATACCAGGAAACCAAAAAAGAAATACCTGCGGCAATCAGCAGGATAATAATCATCACATCTTTAAACTGTTCTGCAAAGCGCTGTAAACTGCTTTTTTTCTTTCT
>DLUN01000065.1:1654-11056 GCA_003444615.1 Syntrophomonas sp. | reverse complement strand
CCAGTCTCGGCATTGACTTGCAAATTATCGAGCACCTCTTGATAGTCGATACTATGCGGTATCAAACGTGTTACTCCTCCATTCCATGTCCGTCTGCTTTGGGTAAATATTCCTTTTTCATTGGATGAATCTGTTTATACTTTAGCATATTGTGCCAGCATATTATAACCATGTATTTCGTCCCATAACCTACCAGCTACAGGAGCCCATTCAGCAGCGGCTTCTTTACACCGGCCACAGAGCTCATGCACATCTTCAGGATGCATTATTTCCGTGGATTTGGCACCCGAATTATCAACCATAGCAGCCAGGCATTCAGGATTGTCCAGTAAAGGGCAGGGACGCAGGTGATTGTCATTGAAAGGCTGACCTTTATGGTATTGCATGAAAAGCGGTCTTTGCAGAGCTTCCAACAAGGTGGTATGGTAGATATTGCTGTCCGAATAATGAATGAAAGCACAGGGTTCAATATCACCATTGGCATTAATATGCAAATACCGCCGGCCGCCAGCTATACAGCCTGCCGAGTATTCACCGTCATTCCAGAAATCTAGAGTGAAAATTGGTTTGGTTTCCCGGAATTTACGTATCTGGTGATACATGAACTCGCGCTGTTCAGGAGTGGCTATTAATTCTGGTACCGCACCGTAGCCAACTGGTATATAGGTAAAGAACCAGGCAAACTTCACTCCTTTTTCAATCATATCGTCAATAAATTCTTCACTGCCGATAACTTCGGTATTTTGGCGGGTGTAGGTGCAGGAAATGCCAAAAGGCAGTTTTTGGGACTTAAGAAGCTCCATGGCTTTTACCACCGCTTGATAAGCTCCCCTGCCCCGCCGGGCATCGGTTTCTTCTTCAAAACCTTCTATACTTATGGCCGGCACAAAATTTTTTACCCGTAACATGTCATCAGCAAAGGCTTCATCTATCAAAGTTCCATTGGTAAAAGCCAGAAAAGCGCAGTCAGGGTGTTTTTCGCACAGTTTGATAATGTCATGCTTGCGTATTAGCGGCTCGCCACCAGAATAGAGATAGGCAAACACTCCCAGTTGTTTACCCTGTTCGATAATATTGTTTAAGGTGTCGTAATCCAGACTCATCTTATGACCATATTCTGCTGCCCAACAGCCCGTACAGTGCAGATTACAAGCAGAGGTAGGATCCATCAGAATAGCCCAGGGTACATTACACCCGTATTTGTCCATAATCTTGTCTTGGCGTTTCGTTCCGATAACCGTAGCATTCACCAGTACATTTTCGAAAAATTTCTTTCTTATTCCCGCATCTATATCAGTGTAGAGGCTTTTTACCAGCTGATACCAATTATTGCTTGGGTCAGCCAGCATCTGTTTAGCACTGCGTGCCCGGGGAACTACATGGTCATTATCTTTAGCAACTTTGATAAGCCAATCAACTACTCGAGAAATGTTTCTCTCTGGGTCAGCATCCAAGTAATCTAACACCTTTTTAAGACCAAAAGCTTTAATACTTTCACCCATGCTTTTGTCCACTTAAATTCCCCTCGCTTTCATGGTTTAATTTCTGTCATTTTGCTAACCTTTACCCTTATCTATTAGCATAGAATTGGCCGCTAATTTTTTCCTTAGACAGAAATCAATTGTTGTCCAAAAGCGCGACAGTTATGGAAAATTGTCATAATTTTTGACAGAATAAAATTTTGTCTATTTCTTAGTTTGTTTAGGGTACTATTATATAGTAAGTAACAGCCGGGAAGGGTGGTACGCTTTCCAATGGATAAAAGCGCTAAAATAACTTATGCCATGATTGAAGTTGCCATAGAAAAAGGTATGCGCGATATAGAGGATAACACCCGCAGGGGAATTCGGAATTTGGTGGACTTGGGCTCTAACCTGTCCCAAGGACGTTTTTATGAGGACTTATTTCGTATGGCTCAACAAATGCTGAGCAATGAGAACAGCCCCTTGTATGATTTAACCCGTAATATGATTAGGTATGTGGACCATGAATTACTGAAAAATATTGTAATTAAGTTAGCATATACTTGCTGGACATATGGAGCTCAAAGAATTCGAGAATATGAAAAGCAACACGGCTACAATGTGCCCTGGACCTTGGTATTTGATTTTCGCCAGGAATCTGAAGATATGCTGTCAGCAGGTGAATTAAGAGAATTGCTTAATGAAGGGGAGTCCATAGGTATTTATTGTGGAATGTTTTTTCTTAAAGATAATCCCCAATTACTGGCTGATTTATTGACAGTGCTGTCTGAAAATGAGGAAGGAGTCTTTTTTGTATTTGCCGCCCCCGCAGCTATCACCTGGGATAATGCTAGAGTGATTGGGGCTAGCAAGAATACGGTACCAGTACTTCACCTGCAATCATTGGCCGAACGACAATCTTATCTGGAAGCAGCTAAAGTTTTAACGGAGAATAAGTGTTTGTTTGCTACCTATGGTGAATATAACGATGACAACTTACCATTACTCTTAAGCAGCCGCTACCTTAATCTGGTTAAGACCGTTAAGGGGGTTGGCTTTATTACGCTACGCAGCCAGCAATTGAATAAAGCTGAAAATATAAATCTTATCAATAACTTTATAACCTCCGCCAAAACTGCCACCCGGTATCCCTTTTTGATCATTGATTTCTATGATGAAATAGCCCACGTGGATCGCACTATCTCCGTGGAAGACTGCTTCCTGGCTATCCAGGGAAATGGGCAGATAGCTGTCAAAACTATGGATAATCGCCTGCCACAACTTAACATCCGTACCCATTCCTTGCAGGCTATCATGGAAAAGACCATGCCTAAAATCAGTTACTAGACTGGTCATCAGCCTGTTCTGCGGTCAGTACCAGATTCACCCCAGTAACCGCTGTTTTCATTAAGCGCACAAATTCTTCCGGCGGCCATTTAGCTCCTTCTAATAGCCATCTGGTTATAGCTACCCGAATGGAATCGGTAAGAAAGGTAGCATAAAAGTCACGATTTTCATCTTCAGCATAAATATCGCTGAAATGAGCCATAATGAGGGGGTGCATAACTTCATGGAAGTACTCAGAGAAAGAGTTTTGCCCCTTAACCTGCAGGGCGTTGGTGTAAAAGGTGCGGTTTTCATAAAAAAACTGACACATTTTTTCGATTAGTTCCCAGCCGGGGCGATGGAAAGAACGCTGAATATCCGCGAAAAACTCGGTATAAAAAATCCAGTTAACCAAATCATACTTGTCTTTGAAGTGGTAATAAAAGCTCTGCCGGTTCATATTACATCGTTCCACTATGTCGCCTATCCTAATTTTCTCCATGGGGCGCTCAGCCATTAATTCCTTCATCGCTGCAGACAGTGCTCGTTTAGTTAATTGTGAATCAGCCATTTCAGGTTCCCCTTTCCATAGCCCACTGCAACGCAAAGCACACTCAAGTATTGATTTACTGGATCTTTATGACGCATTATAGTACAGTTGCTTGAATTGTCAAGGCTAGACATCATTTAGTCCATTTTGCCCCATGAAGGTATAAATTGTATCCACAGTTATTTATTGTGTTCTATTTGCAAAAAAAAGCTGCGCCTTCCCGTGGCGCAGTCTATTTTTGCAATTGAAATTTCCTTACGGTATGCGGTTGGTGCGGGTCCAGATTTTCATTTCCTGGGCTTGTTGTATCAGCTCGTCCCGGAACTGGGGATGAGCTAGATTGACCATGGCTTCGGCTCTTTCCCAGGTGGATTTGCCTTTCAACTGAGCTATACCATACTCGGTCACTATATATTGAACTATGGAACGGGGCACAGTAACCACGGAACCAGGGGTCAAAGTTGGTTTTATGCGGGAATGCATATTACCTTCTTTATCGGTGTAAGTAGAGGCCAAAGCAATAAAGCCCTTGCCTTTCCGAGAGGCAAAAGCACCGAAAATGAAATCCAGCTGACCGCCGGTGCCAGAGATATGGCGAGTACCGGCCGTTTCCGAGCATACCTGGGTAAACAGATCCACTTCGATAGCGCTGTTTATGGCAATGACCTTATCATTCAGGGCGATAATGCGGGGGTCATTGGTGTAATTCACTCCATAGGAGGCACATATGGGGTTGTGGTCCAGGAATTTGTACAGCTTGTCAGTACCCATGGCAAAAGTATAAGTCATTTTATAGGTATCAATATTTTTACGGGCGCCGGTAATGCGACCAGCATTATACATATCCACACATGAATCCACCAACATTTCGGTGTGAATCCCTAAATCTATCAAATCACTGTCGGCGATTTTTTCCCCAATAACATTGGGAAGTCCTCCAATTCCCAGCTGGAGAGTACAGCCGTCTTCAATTTCCTTCATGATGTAGTCGGCAATTTTATAATCACACTCTGTGGGTTTTACTTCGGGAAGCTGTATTAACGGATTGTTTTTTCCTTCCACTACATAATCAACCTGGCTGATGTGAATCGATTCCCCGTTACCTCCCAAACAATGGGGAACCCGGTTATTAACTTCAACGACTATGATTTTAGCCTTACTCATATAAGCCTGGGTTACGGAGTTGGAAGGCCCCAGGTTAAAGAAACCCCGTGCATCAGGTGGAGATACTTGAACAAAAGCCACGTCCACCTTTTCATATTTTTTAGTAATACGCGGACCCTGGTGATAGGTTATAGGAATATAATTGCATAAATCCTGATCATGGAGCATTCGCCCCACTTTGGTCATATGCCAGTCTTCCAACCAAAAATGTCGACGGCTAGGATCAGCCTGAACTACTTTGGGAACTTTAGTGTAACTGACACTGCGAATACACACATCCCGCAGTTCATCAACTCTTTTGGCTAAGGCTTCATCCAGAGCTTCCGGAAACATGGCAAATTCACTATAAAAGACTCGATCCCCCGATTTTACTAATCTAGCTGCCTCGTCAGGCGTAATAAGCTTTTCTTGGTACTGCCACTTAATAATATCGCTCAATGAGTATATCTCCTTTCTAAAATACTAGGTTTTGTTCAGTACAAGTGTCATCTCTGGTGCAGGCTACGATGAATGATAAATATTCTGTCACAGCTAAGCTCATTCTGAAGCCAAGTATATTATAAGCAACATTTTATCAAATAACTTCCATACATCGACAAAATTTTTAATTTTGTAATGTTCAAAAGATTGGAGCATTTTACGTAATGTTACAGCATAACCGTCAGAATTAATATAAAGGAGGTAGATAGGTTGCAGGGAAGAGTATCCAGGCAGAGCCAAGGTCTTCAGGGAGTGAAATGTGTAGTAAGCAGCTGTCACTATTATGGTGAAGGGGATCACTGTATGGCTTCGGAAATAGAAATACAGCCACCCCATGCCAGTGATACCCAGGACACCGACTGCGCAACGTTCATTCCCAAATCCAGGTAGTTTCATATTATCGATGAAACCGCGCCATGCCGCGGTTTCCTTTGTTTATAAATCACTCAGCAGTAGACTGTTTCCTCCATAGACTATAAGATACGGTGCTGTCCAATATTAAGCCACTAGCACTTTATTGGTAGTATAGTTTTTACAGTTAAGGTGGTAGTTATGCCGGAATTCTTTGATTGACTGGTTCCACCAACAGTTAAAAAGTGCTATGGTGATAATATCGGAGTCCAATGGGAGGTAATGGTGTGTACAAAAAAGCTATTGAGCGTTTAAGGGGACGTATTCCCAAAATACTAGGGCATGAGGAATATTTTGAATCAGCCGTAATTCTGCCCCTGGTGGAACAGGAAGGCCAATACCGTATACTTTTCCAAAAACGAGCGGATAAACTCATCCATCAGCCCGGCGAAATTTCCTTTCCAGGAGGCAAGATAGAACCCGAAGACAGTAGCCCGCAGGCAGCGGCCATACGAGAAACCTGTGAAGAGCTGGGCTTAGAGCCTAAACATATTCAAGTTATTACTCCACTGGATATAATGGTGAGTCCCTTTAATGCCATTGTTTATCCCTATTTAGCTCACATAACTGAGCCTGAGATTATTGTTCCCAATCCGGATGAAGTGGATGAAATATTCTATGTTCCACTGGATTTTTTACTTAACTGTGAGCCTTTGTACAAGCCTATCTGGATTTCAGTTTCTGCCCCAGAGGATTTTCCTTTTGAGATGATCCCCCAGGGTAAAGCCTATCCTTTCCGCAACGGAACATTACCGCAATTCTTTTATTTATGGGAAGATCGGGTAATATGGGGGTTAACGGCCCGCATCCTCACTCACTTTCTGAAACTCTTGAGGGCAGCCTGTTAAAAAAGCCTGGCCGGGGATCATTTGGCATTCATTTATTGTTCTCAACATAATCGGCTCAGCGTGCCTGAGCCGTGGAGTTCATATCTTCAATACGCTGGCAAATTTTTTTAATAGTACGCGGATATAGGGTTACTTTTCCCTGGCGATAATTGCGAATATAAGGCACTAATTCATGACGGGTAAGTATGGGTACAGAACTGCCAAGGTCTTTATTAACGCGCAGTTTAATTTTGTCACAAGACAACACGATGATACCTTGGGTAGGTACGTTGCGGACACCTACTACTTTCTTTAAAAAGCCCTTTAATCGGTACTCATGGGAATCTACTTGTCCAACCGGGTTGGCGATTATTTTCGAATAGCCATTTTTTTTGTGAAGTATCCAATTCTGCCGGCTGTCAATATCAATGATACCCCCGCGTTCCCCGCCGTAATTCTTAGTCTCAATATGAAATATACCATTGGGCCCCACTATAACCGTATCATATTCATTGGTATGCTCCGGATCTGGCCCCAGCTTAATATTGTGGTAAACCCGGTAACGGGAATTGGATTTTTGCAATGTCCTTAAAACGGCTTGAACCTTATATTCTCCCCGATCGCCGCTTTTCATTATTTCTTTTTTAGTCTCATAATGCTTTTTTTGCTTATTAAAAGCCCAAATAAAATATAGAGCTATTCCCAATACTAGGATGATGGGGGTAATTAGCCAAAAGTTGTGCACGTCTTACTCCTTTTAGAATATATTCGCTTTAATTATAGCAAGAATAATAGAGTTATGCCCGCTATTTCTTTAATCTTACTATTAATAGGCAATTATTTTGC
Organism: Syntrophomonas sp.; assembly: GCA_003444615.1. Classification (GTDB taxonomy): domain Bacteria; phylum Bacillota; class Syntrophomonadia; order Syntrophomonadales; family Syntrophomonadaceae; genus DTU018. The sequence continues at coordinate 3,989 of DLUN01000065.1, read as the reverse complement.
TGTCTTTTCATAGAAAACATGATATCCTTTGGTAAAAAAGTAATTATAGGTGGGGTTTGAAGGTAAAAATATGAACTACACGATTTATCCATTATATAATGGTGCTTTTACGGTGGGTTTTGGTAGCCAAGAGGTTTTTTCAAACATAGAGAACATACCTAGCTTCTGCTTCCTTGTCATAGGAGATGACCATACCCCTGTGCTGGTGGACACCGGGTTTGACCGTAACTGGATTCCTGGGATAAATTCAACTGCCCTGCGGAAGCCGGAAAATGAGCTGCCGGCTGCTTTGGCCAAATATGGGTTACATACATCTGATATTAAGCTGGTAATACAAACTCATTTACACTGGGACCATACTGGTGGAATGGGATTATTCCCTCATGCCCGTTTTATAGTACAAGCCCAGGAACTATTATACTTGCAGCAATTACCCCCGGCTCAAGAATGCTCCCATTGTCCAGCCCACTGGCTGCCACTGATGGATTGTTTTGACTTGGTTAATGGAACCACTACTATAATGCCTGGCCTGCGGGTCCATCTGACTGGCAAACATACCGGCGGGCACCAGGTAGTAGAAGTAACTACAGCATCTGGTCCATATATTCTGGGGGGAGATGCCCCCTTTAACTATGATTATGTATGGGATATCATTCCCCGGGAATACTGGGATAAGTTCCGCCAAGGGCCGGGACATGATCAGTTTTGGCATGCCGGAGTGCGCTCCCAGCTGGAGGCTTTTATAAGCAAGCACTCCCTAACCGATACAGATACTCCCCTTCAAAACATAAAGCAGTTACCCGGACAGCTGATTTTATCCCATGACAACCGCTTATTAAATATACCCCGCCTGCCTGGTTAATTCTGATATATCTTTAGAGGTTATAATACTTTTGTTTTCACAAGAATTCATATAAAATAAAGTATATGCAAACACATGTTCGGAGATGAGCCCATGCATATTCTTCATTGTGATCTCGATGCTTTTTTTGCCTCGGTTGAGCAGCGCGACCACCCTGAACTAAAAGGAAAACCGGTGGTCATAGGAGCTCCTCCCAATAGCCGCGGCGTAGTTTCTACCTGTTCTTATGAAGCCAGGCAATATGGTATTCGTTCGGCCATGCCTTCCAGTCAAGCCTACCGGCTTTGCCCCCAGGCGGTATTCTTGCCCCCTGACATGAAACGCTATCAGGAAGAGTCACGTAAAGTATTTAATATACTTGCCGAGTACACACCGGTAATTGAAGCTCTGTCCATAGACGAAGCCTTTTTAGACCTATCCGGCAGTCATAGTATTTGGGGCAGTTCCATGGCAATCGGCCACCATATTCGTCACCGGGTCAAATCCGAATTGGGTCTAAATATATCCGTAGGTATCAGCACCAATAAGTTCTTGGCCAAATTGGCTACCAATCTCTGCAAACCAGACGGCATAATGGAATTTACTGACCAAATGGTGGTTGACCTGCTGCCCACCTTGTCCGTGGATAACCTGTGGGGAATCGGTTCGGTAAGCGCCCAGCGTCTAAACCACAGTGGCATATATACCGTACAGGATTTGTTAGACGCTCCTGAACAGTTAATAACCTCTTTGCTAGGCAGCAACACAGGTTTTATTTTGGGCTTAGCCAAGGGTATAGATAACCGGCCGGTGACTCCTTACGAAGAAACCAAGTCTATTGGCAATGAGATTACTTTTCCCAAAAACGTTAGTGATAGTCTGGCCATCGAGCAGGTACTGCTGAGGTTATCAGAGAAAGTGGCTTACCGGCTCCGCAGGGCTCAACTCAAAAGCCACACTATTACTGTTAAGCTGCGTACACCTGATTTTCACACCTTAAGCCGCAGTAAAACTTGCCCAACTGCTGTGAATGACAGCCGCTCCATATTTGACGTAGCTCGGATGCTTTACCAACAGTCCGGTCAAGAGGGAAAGCCACTGCGTTTAGTAGGCTTAACAGCTGGCCGCTTGCAGGGCAGCGAGTATGAACAACTGAGTCTTTTTGCCAATTCGGGACCGGATATTAGCTCTGTAATCGATCGCCTAAATCAAAAATATACCAGCGGTACTATAATACCCGCCAGCTTGCTCGATAATCATGAGAGGAACCAGTAGTCCTAATTTTACAAAAAGTCCTAAAATTTACAGGACTTTTAGACAAAATACTGCTGTTAGTTTTGCCAGACCTGGTATAGAATAGAAGCGAATAAAAAGACAGGAAGAAGAAAATGTTCGCTTACAAACACTACCCTAAAGTACGTCATAACTTTGGCATTAGCGGTAAACGCAGTCTGTTCCAACAGCGTACTCTAGCTCTATTTAGACTGGTGCTAG
>DLUN01000065.1:374-1348 GCA_003444615.1 Syntrophomonas sp. | reverse complement strand
GGAGCTTGTTATCATTCCGGAGGTCTGTATTCCCCCTACATATTCGTCTTGTTCCTTCCCCTGCTAGTACAGGCAGTATACCCTGTATCTGTCAAGTTAGCAGCGGTATCACTAGTAACCATCGTCAACCTATTTCTTATAGGTGTAGCGACCACCCTGGACTGGTCATTATTTATACATATGGTCATATGCCTGCTATTAGGCGGCATATTTATAAATATTCTCATCTACAACGATACCCAAATACTATCCACTTACGCTATCCGTGATGGTTTAACCGGCTTGTATTCCTATCAGTATTTTTGGGATCAGCTTCGGTATATGATGCAGTCTGGTAATCTGCCAAAACCCTTTAGTCTTATCATGATAGACCTGGATGAGTTTAAGAAACTAAACGATGATTATGGACACCTGGAAGGGGACCGGGTTCTCAGAGAAATAGCAGACACCATTAAAATGAACGTAAGGGATAGTGATATAGTAGCCCGTTACGGCGGAGATGAATTTGCCATCATATTACCCGGTATCAGTTATCAGATGTGCCGCTCCGTGATAGAGAGACTGTCCAGCGCCATAGTTGATCTGGGTCACTTTAACCATGTTTCCATCGGGGCAGCCTTTTATCCAGAAGAAGCTGATAGCCCCGAAGAATTGTTAAGCTTAGCTGATGCCAGAATGTACCGTCAAAAGCGCAGTCACAAGAGGGAACTGCTCCATCTGCCCAACATAACCAGCTAATCCTGGGTTCTTTATTACCCTGCCTACACTTTAATCCCGGCTACCTGCCAAAAATAAAACCTCCTGTTTGACAATGGATAGTTTTATCAGGTTGAAAAGCAAGCTAGAAGCGAGTATAATAACTTTTGTATCTATGCGGGTGTGACGGAACTGGCAGACGTGCATGACTTAGGATCATGTGCCGGGAGGCGTGGGGGTTCGAGTCCCTTCACCCGCACCATAGACAAAAACAGAGG
>DLUN01000065.1:0-157 GCA_003444615.1 Syntrophomonas sp. | reverse complement strand
GGCTTCACCAGCCTCTATTTTTATGCATATTCTATTGCTATTTTCTCTCCAAATTCTTAGGAAAGTTCTTTTTGGTCCCAGCCAATATTCATACGCTTCATTTCCTTAATGAGATCATGCCGGTCCAGGGTAAGTACTTGATTGGCTTTAGCAATCT
>DLUN01000115.1:1205-2849 GCA_003444615.1 Syntrophomonas sp. | reverse complement strand
GCCAACACTTTACCATTATCCAGGTCTAAGTCAATATCGATTATATTGCCCAGCTTTTTCCCGTCTAGAATATTAACTACATCACGGTTACGCAAATCAGATATTTTTATCATTGCCATTCACCTCTTCATAACAAGAATATGAAAACCGGTTTAGAAAATATGAGTAAACCAACCTCGATTGGGAACTCGTATTAAGCAGCTATTTTTCATTAAAGTTTTAAGAGAACATTATCGATATAACCATTAAGTGAACATGCGGGCTGGACTCCTTGTGAGAGGTCCGCGTTGGTGCAGAACGACTGATGCGCCACCACAACAGTATACACAAGGAGGAGCAAATCCTATGATCAGGTCTCTCTACACGGCCAGTACGGGTATGTATGCCCAGCAGATGAATGTGGATATACTGGCCCACAACATGTCCAATGTGACCACCACCGGTTTCAAACGCCAGCGCATAGAATTTCAAGATTTGCTTTATCAAAATATCAGGCGTCCTATTGCCAACGAAGAGGTGAACCAGCCCAGTGGCTTGGCGGTAGGCTTAGGAGTGCATCCAGTAACCAGTTATACCCTGTTTACCCAGGGTAATCTGCAGGAGACCGGTAATCCCATGGATATAGCTATCAATGGCAATGCTTTTTTCCGAGTGGAAGTCCCCGGCTATGATGACTATGTTTATACCCGTGATGGAAGTATCAAGATAGATGCCGAAGGCAACCTGGTCACTTCCGACGGTTACTATTATGTGGGACCAGATGCTCTGGATCCGGAAGCCTATGATATAACTATTGAAAGCAACGGTATGGTTACCTATAAACTCCCTGGTGATGAAGAGATTTATGAAGCGGGACAATTAGAACTGGCTACCTTTGTAAATCCTGCCGGGCTTGAAAAACTAGGCCAAAACTTGTACCAGGTAACCTGGAATTCTGGAGATCCAGTTGATTGGGACCCCGAAGATAATCAAACCATTAGACTGGTGTCAGGATATCTGGAAGCATCAAACGTTCAAATTGTTGAAGAAATGGTTAATCTAATCACCGCGCAGCGGGCTTATGAAATGAATTCCAAAGTGATTCAATCTTCTGATGAAATGCTGCAAACAGCTGCCAATCTACGGAGGTAGAGGTGCTGAATAATGAAGATCGATGGAACCTCTTATCTAATGAAGACGCAGACTATAATCGATCCACTTAAACCCACTCAACCCGGTAAAGGCACTAAGGACTTTGACAGTATTTTGAAAAATGCTGTTCATAGCGGTGACCAAAAACGTCTCTATCAGGCCTGTCAAGAGATGGAAAGCGTACTGATGGCTAAGGTGCTCAACACCATGCGGCAGACTATACCCCGCAGTAATTGGATGGGATCGAGTTTTGCTATGGATACTTTTGAATCAATGCTATATGATGAGTATGCTAACCTGATAAGCCAATCCCGCGCTTTGGGAATTGCCGATGTTTTGTACCGGCAATTGAGTGATCGGCTCTCACCCATCCAACCACCTGAAAAAACAGTTGCTGATGAGCCCTCCCCATGAGGGCTTATGGTATAGATTATCCAGCATGGAATCACGACCGGTGGGAAAGGTCGTGATGAGATTACTGGGTGCTAGATGGGAATATGAAACCCACAGCCC
>DLUN01000115.1:0-1017 GCA_003444615.1 Syntrophomonas sp. | reverse complement strand
ATTGTTAGCAATAACAACTCTCTGAATTTCACTGGTTCCTTCATAAATCTCAGTGATTTTAGCATCGCGCATCATTCTTTCAACCGGGTATTCCCGGGTATAACCATAACCGCCCAGAATCTGTACGGCCTGAGTTGTTACCCACATGGCCGTTTCAGAGGCCTTCAACTTAGCCATGGCGGCATCAAGAGAATAGGGCATATCATTGCTTTTTCTCCAGGCTGCATCGTAGGTCAGCAGACGGGATGCCTTAATTTCCAAAGCCATATCTGCTAGTTTGAACTGGATAGCCTGCAGAGTTGATATGGGCTTACCAAACTGAATTCTCTGTTTGGCGTATTCGCGAGCATATTCATAAGCTCCCTGAGCGATACCTACAGCTTGGGCAGCTATACCAATACGTCCTCCATCCAATGTCTGCATAGCCATTTTGAAACCGTCGCCTTCTTTGCCTAACAGGTTGTCTTTGGGAATGCGGCAGTTTTCAAAAACCAAATCACAGTTCTGGGTGCCTCTTAAGCCCATTTTACGTTCGAATTTACCAAAGCTGAATCCTGGGGTCCCTTTTTCAACTATAAAAGTACTAAAGGCTTTACTCTTCATTTCTTTGGGGCCGGTGCGGGCGAAAACTATATAAATATCGGCAGCTCCAGCATTAGTAATGAAGATTTTGCGCCCATTTAGCACCCATTCGTCTCCATCTAGTTCTGCTTTAGTTGCCATACCAATAGCGTCACTACCAGCATTAGACTCGGTTAATCCAAATGCTGCCTGTTTGGAACCTTCTACGAGAGGAATTAGAAATTTTTGCTTCTGCTCTTCGGTACCCCATTTCCATATAGGCCATACACCAAGGCTGACATGAGCTGAAAGAGTATCAGCTGCGGATGGATCTACCCTGCCCAGTTCCTCAACTGCTATAGCATAGGCAATATAATCGAAACCAGCACCGCCGTATTCTGGTTCAAAGGGTATACCTGTTAACCCTAGTTCTGCCATCTTAGCAAAAACCTCAGG
>DLUN01000246.1 GCA_003444615.1 Syntrophomonas sp. | reverse complement strand
AGATGTGTATAAGAGACAGCCCGAATATGGTCTGGTCTTGTATTTCCAACTCGTCAATAACATCTCCGAAGGTTTTTAATACAATTCCATGTCCGCACCCAGGACAAAACTTGTGCGGTTTGGAAGGCAAATACCACGATTTGGGAACTGCTGGTGTGATCATCTGGATGGCTCCTCCTTTCTTATAGTACGCTCTTTACCTTATTGATAATATCGTGATCGATAATACCAACACCAGGCATATAAAGCTGTTCGATTTTAATGGTTTCTCCATATATCTCCTGTTTAGTCAGCCGTTCAAACTGACCATAGGAGGATTCTGCTATTAAAAGTTTCTTAGCCCCGCTTTTAGCTATGGCTTCCCGCAGCTGCTGGGTTGGATAAGGTCTTAAAGTAATGGGGCGGAAATACCCGGCTTTAATGCCCTGAGCGCGTAAAGCTTTTACAGCATCATCCGCTGCCCGGGATACAACTCCGTGGGTCAGGATAATAATATCAGCGTCTTCACAGCTGTGCTCCTGCCATTCGATTAACTCGGGAGCAACGCGCTCATAATCAGCGGATAAATTCATTACTACATCATATAGTTCTTCTTCTAAACTGTATATATTGCAAAGATGCTGGGGTTCTCTATCCTCACCAATCTTGCCGGGCAATCCCAGCAGTGGGTAAGCGGGCTCTAACTCGATACCTTTTTCCTCTGGATTATACATTTCTAATGGTTCACGCATCTTAGCCTGGTAACCATCACCCAGTAAGAATGTAGGCCAACGATATTTCCAGGCTACATTAAAGCCTTTAATGGTATAATCGTAAATTTCCTGATGGGTAGCAGATGAGTACACAACACGGTAGCCTTCTCCGTTACCCCCGAAGGTGGTAAGGGTAACTTCCTGCTGGGAATAGATAACTGTTCCAGAGGAGGGGCCGCCTCGTTGCTGAATTATGGCAAACAAGGGAAGTCGCATGGCTTCCGCCATACCAAATGGTTCTTGCATAAGCACATTGCCAGGTCCAGCAGTAGCGGTAAATGCTTTTTTACCGGCTTGAACGGCCCCACACACGGTAAATCCTGCTGATATTTCATCTTCGGTTTGCAAAAAACCACGTCCATACTTAGGGGCCAGACGAGTCCAATAATGCATAACCTCGTTTTGGGGCGTAATTGGGTAACCAAACATAATGTCTGCACCTGCTGCCAGGGCAGCCCAGGCGATAGTTTCATTGCCCGTTAAAAACGCCTTTTTAGTTTCATCTACAACTTTTAACATAATGTGGGTTTGCACCTCCTATTACACCTTGTTTCTTACCACACTGCAGCAGGCATATAGCGAGTAATCCATTTAACCGGAACACCAAAATCAGGGCTCCATTTATCAGCTAGTTTGCGGTCCACTGCTATATAGTCTACCGGTATTCCTAATTCTTCAGCGCATTCCAGAATTACTTGGGTTCCTTTCTCTATAACTTCTGAGGTGGTTTCATCACCTAAATGTGTATTGGCCACCAGCGCATCAACCCTTCCTAACTCCTTAACATACTCAATTATCCGGCCTTTTGTGCTGGTCATAGGCCGGGAATAATTTATCACCGCTATAACGCGTAGTTCGGTAGATGTGTCGGCGCCTTCTACCAGATTAAGAGTTTGGGCTCCATAAACACCGTAGCCAACGTCCAGAATGATGTCTCCTTCTCGTCTTAAGGCCCAGCGAGCCGCAGGAACCAACATGGCACCTGTTTCACCTAATCCAAAGGAGTTGGCGGGAGTAAGTCCTATCACCGTCAATCCCTTTTGTTCCAAGAGTTCTTTGAGGGGTCTTAACGTATAAAAAGGCTCTACCGTATCAAGGTCTACCAGGGTCACCTGGCGTCCCTGCGATTTCAGCTCTAGAGCCCGGTTGATTGCCATTTCGCTTTTTCCGCTGGCATATTCTCCTACATATGCTTCAACAACCCTTGATAGCGAAAACCTTAACACCCCCTCATGGAGTCGGTTTTATCTAATTTAGGCTGATTTTTATAAGTATAAAGATTTTTTAATTGTGCGTCAATAATTATCTGAAATATGATAAATAATACTCACATTTGATTGTTTATGTTATACGGCTCTGTAACCATTTTGGGCCAGCCCTTTTTATTGTGACAGCCTCGCGGCTAATTGCCAAGATAGTTAGATATATTGTGATGTTTTTTCCTTCTATTTATGTTAGCTGCTGAGCAAAAAAAAAGAGCGTTGCGCTCTGCCTGCTTGTTTTGTTTACATCATAAGCAGCTGAAAACAGACCAGCAACAGGATACCGGGTAAGCCTAAAAACCCCGCAATCAAAACGGTAATTATGTTAATGGGCAGTGAAAAACTAAAATAACCGGCAATATAGTTTACTACCAAAAGCAGTATAAGACCTATTGCGGAATTAAACAACAACTTCCACAATAGTTTTATGGGCTTCATAAATACTTGAGCTACCAAATACAGAATCACCAGCAGAAACAAAGCCGCCATTATTACATTAATTATTTCCATCCAACTCCCCCTTTTTAACCGGACATTTATATCCGTCCCTAAGCTTAATCCTGCGGATCAGATAATCATATCTCTGTTCAGCCGCTTTGAGACGAAAGACGGCATAATCAACCATGTCTGGTTCCTGGGCTTGAGTGAAAAGGCAGCGGGCTTCAACTAGTTCTTGGTAAGCTCCTTCCAAAAGCTGTTCATCAGTTATAATA
>DLUN01000157.1:5809-12337 GCA_003444615.1 Syntrophomonas sp. | reverse complement strand
CTTGCCGATTACATCACTCAAATCGCTCCCCCCAACATGTGTTAAAAAACCTTAGACCAACAAGCTATTCTGTCAATTCAATTACCTGAGAAGCCAAAAGCTTATCTCCATCGAAAACCCCGAGTATCGCTATACCGGGGCCATAGATATCCAGGTCAGTCCAAACCCGATGATACGATTCAGTCCACCCCGGTTCTATCCATGTAGTCAGCGCATATGAATCCAACAACGTTCCATCTGGCGCAGCCAAAAGGTAAAGCAAATCGAAATAAATAACTTCGTTTGGTGAAGGGTGAATTAACGCTAACTCTGCAGTTATGGTTTTTGTCCTTGCTTTCGAAAATGTTGTTCCAAAATTATATGTATCGTCGTAACACCCAAGATAAACAACGGAAGCGTTGGTTTTTTCGAAATTTGATTTTGTAGCATCTGTAAACTGGGAATTGTCTTCTTGGGGTAGTACATCATAGTTTTGAGTATGTTCCCAATCTGATTGCGGGTGTTCATCCAGGGATTCAGCAGTATCTAGATTGTCTGCCGGTTGAATGGGATTTAATGCCCCATCATCAGAACTGTTTTCGTTTTCGATTATTATATCTTGATAAACTGCTTCCTCTTGTTCGTCTTCTATGACCTTACCTTCTTCACTCTCAAATGGTTCTTTTGAAATAACGTCAATTTGATTATTAGCTGTATCAATACTATCGTTAACTCTAAATCCATCAGTTGCCCAGTACCCAAATAAAATTAATAGCAGCAGGAATACATACAATGGGGCTAGACCCCTTGACCCGGCTGGGTCATGTCCTGCATTAGTCCATTCATTTTCCCTAGGATATCTTGGGGCAATGTTTTGCAAAGATATACCGCACCTGGAACAATAAGCAGCATTCACGTCATAAACTGGAGAGCCGCAGTTGGAGCAAAACTGTGCATCCAGATCATCAGAATCAATATCTACCACCATCAAGTTAGTTCTGCCGTCATGGTTAGAAGGATTAGTTACTGGGTTACCGTTACAACCGAAAGTAGTACACCCTCTGGCTTCATCCCAGCATTGCCGATGATGGGGCATGCCGCAGGCAGAACAAAATACCACTGCTTCTCCTGGTTTTATAGGGGTTTGACAATATGGGCAGGTTTTGCCAAGTATAGCATTCAAAATCGTTCCTCCTAATCAATAGCCTGCTTGCTGTACACTTAAGTAGGACTCGATTTTAATGAGATTATTCGATTGAAAGGCCATTTTGATAGTTAGCAGAAAGTGATAATAGCACCCTCACAGGCGCTGAATATGCCTAAAATAGGACTTTTATTAAACATGGCTATATTATACAATATTATCTAAGGTTTGATGATATTTTCCTTTTTTGTATCTGTTTTTCCAACTTACGCAGTCGACTAACTCGGGTTTAAGACAAAACGATGTGGTAACAGTACGTATTATTAGCAACAGAGTTAATCTATCAGCAAGCTTACCGGGGGGATCACGTGCGCAGCAAAAGGTTATATGCAGATTGGCATAGAATGCAATTGTTAAATAAGAACTCAGATCTTATTGATATCGAGGCCTATGGTGACCCGCCCGAAAAATACATTCTTACCTATTGGTGCAAGGGTTTAATCTGGTTGCCCGGTTATCCTGCTCCCTCCATCAGTTCCCAGCATCGCTTTGAATTATATTTGAATGCCGACTATCCCCGTTTGCCTCCGGTTTTCCGTTGTCTCACCAACATTTTCCATCCTAATATATTGCCGCCGGAACGAAATGGCGGGGTTTGTATCGGTCATTGGACACCAGCTGAGACCCTCGACAATTTGTGTATTCGCCTAGGTGAAATGATACAATACCGGAATTATAGTTTGACCGATGCTCTGGATTTGAAGGCCGCAAAGTGGGCTGCAGCTCATCAGGATAGCTTTCCCCTGGACACAAGGGATTTTTGGAATAATGGAAAGGAAATAAATGATGAGATTATTATATCGTAAGAAACACCTGGTCGAGCCGGCAATAGCTTTACTATTACTGCTAAGCATTGCCGTGCTGCCAGCAAAACCAGTTGCTGCCGAAGATGCTTCCCAGTTGTTTGATTTTGTCAGCCCTAGTGTCGTTAGCATTATGGCCGGCAATCAGGTTATTGGCAGTGGGTTTATTGTCAATTCTGAAGGATACATAATAACCTGTGCTCATGTAACTAAAGGGGGTACAAAACTAAAAGTCAAACTGGCTGACCAGCGGGTGATTCCGGTGGAGGTTTTGGATCAGGATACCAAACTCGACTTAGCCGTTTTGCGTGCTGATGAAAAAAGCTTGCCTACCGTTAATTTCTCACTGGCGGCAGTTAAAACCGGAAACAAAGTATATGCAGTAGGGTCACCATTAGGCATGGAGTCCTCGATGAGCCAGGGGATAGTCTCCAACCCTTCCCGTATAATCCAGGGGCAAGAATTTATTCAAACAAATATAGCTATAAACTCTGGAAACAGCGGGGGCCCCCTTTTCAATGCCAGTGCCCAGGTAATAGGCGTAAACTCCATGAAAATAGGCGAAGCTGAGGGCATTGCCTTTGCGATACCCAGTGGAACGGTAGTGGAGTACCTTCTATCCAATGATGTTCCCGTAGCCACGGTAACATCAACGACGGGTGAGGCTAGTGATTTGCCTGGGAAGACAGAAGACGGCCAACAAAGCCCAGCCGATCAACCTGAAACAGCAGGTAAAACGGTACCCTTATGGATGGTTATTGGAGTTATTATAATCCTGGTACTGGCAGCAGGTGCCGGAGGGTATTTATATTTTAAGCGCCGGCGCCGCCAAGCTGTATCATCCGGTACGTCGGAACCTGAACCAAATATTGTTTTGTCATCGCAGGAACAGCAACAGGCACCACCGGAAGACAATCTGGAAGATATTGATATTGAATTAAAATAAACAGATAAGGAGCGGGTATTATGGCTAAAGTTAATGTCACTATTATTGATGTTACTGGCAACAAGGAACAACAGGCGGCTTTGCCGGATGATGCACCGGTAAGACGGATAATTGCCAAGCTGGTGCAGATGATGGAACTCCCCGCCACTGGTCCCGATGGACAACCCATGAGCTACAAGTTTATTCACAAGACATCGGGAAAACAGCTTTCCGATGACCAGACCCTCAGTCAGGCCAACGTACAGGATGGTGATGTTTTGCGGCTGCAGCCGGAAATAACTGCAGGCTATTTAAACTCGGTGATGTAATATGGATATTTTAGATATCACACAGGATGATTTGAAACAAGAATCCAGCGGAAGTACAGCCCCTTTGCTTGATCTGAGCAGAATGGATGATGAAAAAGAGGATCGCTATAGCCGGTTTCGGCTTATCCCCTGGTGGGATCAGGAGAAACTGGCGGCTGCACGGGTAATGGTAGTCGGGGCGGGAGCGCTGGGCAATGAGATATTAAAAAACCTGGCTTTACTGGGAATTGGCCATATTTATATAGTTGATTTCGATAATATTGAGAATACTAACCTGTCCCGTTCAGTTTTGTACCGGCAGCGCGATGAGGGAAGCAGCAAAGCAGAGACAGCAGCCCGGGCAGTTGAAGAGATAAACCCCGATTGCCGCGTGACCTGGATAAACGGCAATGTTGCCTGGGATGTTGGGTTGGGTTGTTTTCGCCGCATGAATGTGGTTATCGGTGGACTGGATAACCGGGAAGCCCGGCTAGCCATTAATCAGGCCTGCTGGCGTGTGGGAGTCCCCTGGATAGATGGAGCTATTGAGGTGTTATTTGGTGTGGCCCGGGTTTTTGTGCCTCCCCTTTCTGCATGCTACGAATGTACTATGACAGAACAAGACTACCGTTTGTTAAACATGAGACGTTCCTGTGCTTTATTATCCCGGGAAGAAATGCTGACCGGCAAGATCCCTACTACACCTACTATTTCGTCAATAATTGGCGGGATCGAAGTGCAGGAAGCGGTCAAGCTTATTCATAACCGGGAGGACCTGCCTACCCTGGCAGGAAAGGGATATTTTTTCAACGGGCTTAACCATGATTCATATGTAGTAGAGTACCAGTTTAAAGAAGACTGTCCCAGCCATGAGAGCTTCGAAAACATTATCGAACTGGATCATCAGGTAGCCAATACTACGGCAGCTGAGATATTAGATATAGCTCGTAAGCGACTGGGACCAGAAGCTATTATCGATCTCCACCGCGAATTGGTACTCACTTTCAAATGTGAACAGTGCCAGAGTGAGGAAGAGGTTTATAAGCTGCTGGGACAGCTTTCTGAGAAAGAGGCTCGTTGTCCTGGTTGCGGAGAAATAAGAATGCCCCGTATGACCCATATCATCCAAGGGAATGAAGATTTTCTATCACGACCTTTAAGCCAATTAGGGGTTCCGCCGCTGGATATTATCAGCGCGCGCCGAGGTATGGAAATGATACATTTTGAGTTTACTGGTGATCTGCATGAGGTAATGGGATAGGTGGTGAAACATGTAGGTTGAAGAATATTGAGGATAACGTGGTACCATTATCACTTGATCTGGATGATTACGAGTATCTTCCGGATCGCCAGGCATTAAACAAGTTAAAAAAAATGAAAGAGCTGCAGTTCATAACCAGAGAATACATCAGAGAATTTGCCGAGCCATTCATAAACGGCCAGTTAAACGGCACCGGGGTAAAAGTATCGCGCCGGCAACTGCCCAAATTCCATCAACTAATTGAAAAAGTAGCCGCCATATTGCATATCTTTCCACCGCAAGTATTTATCTGCAATGATCCATATTTAAATGCATCAACCTTTGGTACCGGAGAACAGAATGTTATTGTCATCTCCCATAGCCTGTTTGAGCAATTAAATGATTGCCAATTATCGTTTATCCTGGGGCATGAAATGGGGCATATCAAGAGTCAGCACGTACTCTATGCCAATATGTACCGTTACCTGCAAAACCGGCAACGCCGTTTTTCAGCTTCCCTACAAAAAGCTATTCTGGACTGGGAAAGAAAAAGTGAGATAACAGCTGATCGGGCAGGACTCATCGCCTGTCAGGATATCAACGAAGCTTGTCGATGCTTGCTGGTCTTCGCCTGTGGATCCAAGAGACTGGCAGACGAAATAGACATTGAAGAATACCTGGAAAACCAACTGCTGTCCCTGGATTTTAATCCGGTGGGACAAATAGCCGAGACCCTATACAGCCATCACTACATTCCGGTGCGTATGCGGCAGCTATTGGATTTCTATTATTCGGAGCAATTCCGAAACTTATGGCCTAACAAACGGGATTGGCCTGATCTCAGCTCATCGGAATTAGAAATAGAATTAAAATAGAAAGGAATGAGTTCATGAGCGGTGAACACGATGACCTGGAAATAAGCCTAAAGCCCGCTGACGATATGCTTCTTTCCCAGGCACAGGACTTTATCATAATAGTAGATGATGATGTCCACCAGCAAATGAATAGCTATGCCCAAACCGATTTATCCCGGGAGTTGGCGGGAGTAATCTTGGGTCATTATGAGCAACAAGGTTCTAAGGTGATTATAAAGGTAATAGCTGCGATAGAAGCCCGCGATGCCGAAAGACAAAGAGCCAGTGTGAAACTTACCCATGAATCCTGGGCTTATATTAACCAAGTCAAAGATAAGATGTTTCCAGACCTAAAAATTGTGGGCTGGTTTCATACTCATCCAGGTTTTGGTATATTCCTTTCTGAGTTTGACCGTTTTATTCATAAGAACTTTTTTAACCTGCCCTGGCAGGTTGCCTTTGTAATAGACCCAGTGGCACATAAAGAAGGCTTCTTTTGTTGGGAAGGCAAGGAGATAAAACCATGTAGCTTTGTGGTAGAAGAGATCGGATACAACAATGGCGGGTATTTGTTGCCCGGTTATAGCTCAGAGGCAGGATCTGATAATAAACCGTCACCTGCAGATATGTACCTAGATAAAGTGGATGCTGCTGGCACAGGCGGAGGCAGATGGTGGCAGGCTATCATAGGTCTGGTGCTCATATTCGGTCTAACCCTGGGCAGTTACAATGTAGGAATAAAACAAGGCCAGAGAATGCATGTAGAACCTCCTTCCCCAGAACCCGCTGCTGCCACTGCTGCGGTAGTTAAGAATGAAATCCCTGTAGAAGTCATTTACAAGCATAAAGTACGTAAAGGAGATAACCTGTGGGAAATCAGTGAAATGTATTATGGAACCGGCTTTCGCTATAGAGAAATAGCCCACCATAACTATTTGCTCCCAGACTACATTATACAGCCTGGCCAAATATTGATTATCCCAAATGTAGAGGAGGACAAGCCATGAGTGCTGTAGGCAAGACTTGCCCTTACTGCCAAACCCCAGTAAAACCGGGTGAAGCTGTAGTTTTTTGTTCAGCCTGTTCCATTCCCCACCACCAGCAATGCTGGACTGAGGGCGGAGGGTGTACTACATTCGGTTGCCGGGGACAGGCTTCTAGGGTACCGGTAAATAACCGATCCAATCGACCCATAGTAGATATTGAAGTAGAACC